>JBATLA010000600.1:0-3869 GCA_049669945.1 Polyangiales bacterium
AACATCGACGCCTTCGATGCGAGCTTCAAGCTCACCCCAACCGACGACGGCGCCGGCACGGAGATCGACTTCAGGATCTACGTGGACCCCGACCTGCCACTGCCATCGGCGGTCTTCAGTCGAGAGAACGAGCGAGCTGCGGGCCGAACGGTTCGGGCCTTGCGTGCGCGGGTTGCCCAAACACCTGGCGATTCGACCTGAGCCCTACTCTCGCAGAATTACGACTCGACTATTCGATCGAAACACAGTTTCGCTCACCGTTTCCCCGTCAAAAGAGGACAAAAAGTCATGTCACGTTTCGCTAACAAAGTTGCACTCGTCACCGGTGGAGGAACCGGCATTGGTCGAGCGGTAGCCGAAGCTCTTGTCGCCGAAGGAGCCAAGGTAGTCGTCACCGGCCGTCGGGAAGAGCCTCTCAAACAGCTCGCCGGCAAATACCCGGACGCGGTTCGCTACGTCACCACGGACGTCACTGAGAAAGGCGCTCCGGCCAATGCAGTTCGTTTTGCGATCGAGCAGTTCGACCGCCTGGACGTCCTGGTCAACAACGCGGGGATGGGAACTTTGGCGCCACTGGTCGAGCTCGACGACGACGCCCTCGAACAGACTCTCTCGGTCAATGTACGAGGTGTGTTGATCACCACGCGCGAGGCGATTCCGTATCTGTCCAAGAGTGGCGGTGCTGTGGTCAATATCTCGTCGACCCTTGCCCAGGCATCGGTGCCCGGTGCGTCGGCGTACTCGGGTACGAAGGCAGCGGTCGAGCGCATCACCTCCGCGTTGGCCGCGGAGCTCGGACCCCAGGGCATTCGTCTCAACTCGGTCGCCCCAGGCGTCACGGAAACAGACATGAGTGCCGGCATACCTCAAGAAATCCTCGACGGCATGATTGCTCAAACGCCTCTCGGGCGCCTAGGCCGGCCCGAGGATATCGCCAAAGCCGTTGTGTTCCTGGCAAGTGACGACGCGTCGTGGATCACCGGCCAGGTGCTGCAGAGCAGCGGTGGCCTGATGCTCTAGGCACCCCTGAACGGCAGAGCGGCTCATCTTTTTCGACAAGGCTGCGCTGCAAAGCGATCCTCCGACCATGCTGCAGCGACTGTTGTTTTCGTGGCCCGGTGGTCTCGCCGTGCTGATGGCCGCTTGTCTTGGGACGAGCCTCGTGGGTTGTGGCGACGACAGCGAGCAAAGCTCCTTCGACGAAAGCTGCTCGATCTGCGTGAACGATACGCCAGTTGGTCCCAACTCGAGCCAAGCTGCATGCACAGCATGGGGGGCTGCGTATGGATGCGCGAGCGCGACCTTGACGAACGCAGGTGTCTGCGACGCCGGACCAGAAGAGAACGCCTCGTGCGCGGTGGTCTCCTGCTCCGAGAATCCTGCGGAGGGCTGCCAAGGGTTCTGAGTCCCTGGGCACCGGTCTAGGATCACGTCGCCAGCCTGCGTCCTCCGCCCGCACTCGCGCAACGAGCCGCCCTTCAGTCGTCTTTGAGCCAGTCGTTCAGCTTGCCCGAGACCGTATCGCTGAGATCGCCCCAGCCACCCTTCAGGCTCTCGCCCAAGGCGTCGAGCTTGTCCTGTAGCTTCTTGGCCTCGTCGCGCGAGGTGCTGCGTGTGTCGGCTCTGAGCTCACGGAGCTTCGCTTGAAGGCGCAGCTTCTTGGCTTCGACCCGGTCTTTGAGTTCTTCTGTATGACTCATCTTCCTTCTCCCGTCGCCGGCGCGACTCATCGACTCTACGAGGTCGCCCTCTACTTGACCAGCAGGAGCGAGTAGATGGCCCGCAACAGCGAGGCTTGCCTACGAAACACGGAGTGGTCTATCTTGCTCGACTCCCGAATACGCACTGCGTTCAATCAGAGATCGACTAGATGAATTGGTACCGAATTAAGACCGCGCTCGTTGGACTCAAGCGCTTGGCCGAGCTCTCGGAAGAGGACAAGCAAGCTTGCATCGACGCCTACAAGTTCTTTCAGAGAATGCAGGATGGCGAGCCAACTGAGACGGAGGCCGAAACGAAAGCAGTCGCGGACTACTACAAGGTCCTCAACAATCTGCTCTCGGTTTTCGATCTCGAGAAGCTCTACATCCCACCGCAGCTAGACGAATCCCAAGGGCTGTACGGGAATCAGATCTTGGTCGAGCAGGCGGTGCTCGAGGAGCTCGATCTAGAAGACCCCAAGCGCTCCCATCTCTTGGACATGGGCTGCGGGAGGGGACGAATCTCCTACCACTTTGCGACACTCACGGGCGGCCAGGTGTCGGGCTACAACATCGACCCGAATCAGATCGAGAGCGCGATCGACTGGGCGGCGGAATGCAGCATGAGCGATCGGCTTCACTTCAAGGTGGGCAATCACCACGAGCCGCTCGAGTATGAATCGGAATCCTTCGACGGATGCTTTTCCTTTCAAGCGGTCTGGCCGTTCTTCAAGAAAGAGGAGCTCGATGCCCACGCGGAAGAAATGTATCGGGTATTGAAGCCAGGAGCCCGATACGCTTGTTCCGAATATCTACTGACGCCGCACTTCGACTGGGACAACGAAGAGCACGCGAGCCTGCACAAGGCATTTCTGCCCACGCTCGCCGCCACGCAATCCATGTATCCAGCCGATGTTTGCGCCGCCTTGGAAAGGGCGGGTTTCAGAGTCCTCGTGTCAGCGCCGTCGAAGAGCGCGGCCTGGCCGATCTGCGAGCAGAAGCGAGACTTGATCCTCGGGGGGCGAAAGGTCATCAGGGCGCTCGAAGCCATTCGCGTTTTGCCTCCCTGGGTCGAAGAGTCGCTCGATCTTCTTCAGAGCGGTGGAGAGGCCTGGACTCAGGCGGAGAAGGCCAAGATCGCGGATCTGAACTGGAGAATCGTCGCAGAGAAGCCGCGGGTCTAGCCAGGGCGCGATCGAACCAGGCGTACGCGTCACGGAGGGTGGCGAGCTCGCCAGCGCTTCGCGCCTCAATTTGTCCGAGAAATCCCCTCGTCCGGGACATCGAGATCCAAAATGAAGATGCATGGTCACGGTCATTTTACCGTTATGCTATATTTTTGGCATGACTCGTGCCCTTCTCTCGTTGCTTGCAGGCTGCTTGATGACGGTGCTCTTGGGCTGCGCCGTCGAAGGCTCTGACCTCGCCGAATCGTTCACGCCGGAGACGCCTCCGAGCGAAGGCCCCGAGGCTACGGCCAATGCGTGTCGGACCGAAGACGACTGCGCGCCATTCGAGCAGTGTGTCGCCGCGGGCGGACGGTATCTCGTCTGCGCCAAGGTCGACGCGAGCTCGCCTGCCCCGGTACGCGGGCCTCAGGGGCAGCCGCCTCCACCGGCGGGTCTGATCGAGGGCGAGGTTCGGTTCGTGGCTCAGCCCCAGAGGGTGCGAAAATGAGGTTCGTTCTTTCTCTTGGTTTCGGCGCCGCGCTCCTTGTCCTGCAGCAGACCGCCTTCGCGGCGACTCCCAGTTGGACGCAAACGCTCGAGCAGGCCGCAGATGGCTTGAGCTACGGCGACGTGGATGGTGACGGCCAATTCGAGATCGCAGTGATCGTGCGCGGCAATCCCGGTCAGGTGGTTCTTCTGAGCCACGCCGGCGACATTCTGTGGACGCACACCGCGCCGTTTGCGCTCTTTGGTTTCCCGACGTTTGGGGACTACGACGGCAACGGCACCGATGAAATCGCCTACTGTGAAGCTGGGGAAGACAGCCCTTGCCATGTCTTGAACGCGGACGGCACGCTTCGGTATTCGTTCGGGAGCTACAACTACCCGGGCATGACCGGCAGCGGTCCGACCGCGGTGGATGTCACGGGCGACGGCGCCGACGATATCGTGGTGCTCAGCTGGGGCGGCAAGGCCGTGCTCGTCGACGGTAGAACGGGCG
>JBATLA010000601.1:0-2263 GCA_049669945.1 Polyangiales bacterium
GTTGTGGGACGCCAGCTCGGGCGAGTGCTGCTCCGTACAGGTCATCGAGCTCGGGAGCGACGTCGAGGAGCGGCGCCAATGCAAAGGTGCGGTTCGTGAGCTCTGCGTGTGGAACACGAAGCGCGCCCGACCGGTGTGGACCACGGGCATCCCAAAGTAGATCCAAGTCTACGCTCCGAGGTCCCCAGCGCTGGTCCACACTTCGCCTGCGACCTAGCCGCCGTTCCGTACGAAGCACGACGTGCAAGAGGTCGTCTGGTGAAAGCGATGTCTCCACCCGAAGCGCTGCGTTCAGGTAGGCGCCTTGTGGCGGCCCCAAGGGCTCAGTCTCGTAGAGCGCGGAGGTCGCCATCACTTCGATGTCGTCGCGCGCGTCGAGCAGGTCGCGCGCCGCGCAAACAGCGGCTTCACGCCCCCCGAGGTTCGTTCCGACTCCAATCACGACGACGCTCACGATCGTCCCCATGACAAAAACGGGTGACTCCCCTTTTTCAAAGGGTTGATTGCGGCTAGGTTCCTCGCATGGCGGAGATGCCGCTCTTCGAGCGTCTTGAAAATCAGGACCACGACCATGAGGAACGTGTATTCCGCGTCAGCGAAGTCAACCGCGCGGTCCGCGCCGAGCTAGAGGACGAATGGGGGAGCGTATTGATCGAAGGGGAGCTCTCCGACGTCAAGCGCTCGCAGCAGGGGCACATCTATTTCTCGCTCAACGACGAGGAGGAGCCCGCCCAGCTTCGTGGCGTGATGTTTCGCTCGGACGTGGGGCGCACCAAGGCCCCACTCGAAGACGGCGCGCGCGTGCGTTTTCGGGGGAAGCTCTCGCTCTATCAGGCGCGAGGCCAGTTCCAGCTCATCGCGCGCTCGGCCAAGCTCGCGGGCGAAGGTGACCTCGCCGCGCAGTTCCGAAAGCTCCGCGCGAAGCTCGAGGCCGAGGGACTGCTCGACCCGAGCCGGAAGCGCGAGCTTCCGGAGTTTCCGCGGGTGGTCGGCGTCGTCACGAGCCGTACGGGAGCCGCGCTGAGAGACATCATGCGAGTCGCCGCAGAGCGTTGCCCGGTGCACATCCTCGTCGCCGACTGTCGTGTTCAAGGCGAGACCGCGCCTTCCAGCATCGTCTCGGCCCTCGAGCTCGTGCAACGCGTGGACGACTTGGACGTGGTGATCGTGTCGCGTGGCGGCGGGTCGACCGAGGATCTCTGGGCGTTCAACGACGAAGGTGTTGCGCGAGCAATCGCAGCGTGTCGCGTGCCGGTCGTGAGTGGTGTCGGGCACGAGGTCGACATCACAATCGCCGACCTCGTTGCCGACAAGAGGGCGGCCACCCCCTCGAACGCGGCGGAGATCGTCGTGCCCGACAGAGAGACTTTACTCAGAGAGGTGCAGTCGTTCGAAAGACGCTTGAGCCAGGCGTTCGACAATCGAATCGGGGGCCTCCGGCTTCGTCTCGAGCGCCTCTTGCGTCCGCTCTACGACGCGCGCCGGGTGATTGTTCCCGTTCGTCGGGAGCTCGCCGCGCTCGATGAGCAACTCGCCCAATCGCAACGCGCAGCCCTCCGCGCCCGTCGTGAAACGCACGCGGATCTCCATCGGCGCCTGATGCGGCTCGATCCGCGCTCGGTGCTGCGACGAGATCAACGCGCGCTTGCGACGCTCAGCGCGCGTCTTTCGAACGCGGGACGCCTTCCAATCCGGCGTCAACAAGAGCGTCTGGTCGCCCTCAGGGTCGCGCTCCAAGCGGGGGCTCGCCCGATGGTCCGCGAGAAGCGGGCGGCTTTCACGGAAGCCTGCACGCACTTGGACGCGCTCTCGCCATTGCGCGTCCTGGAGCGCGGTTACGCAATCGCCCTCCACGAAGGCACGGGTCGTGCAGTTCGGAGCAGCACAGAAGTGAAGCAGGGGGACTTGCTGCGCGTCCGAGTGTTCGATGGCGAGTTTGGTGCCAAGGTCGAAGAGCATGAGTGACCCGATTCGGCTCGGAATCTTCGGATGGCCGGTGGCCCATTCGAAATCACCGCAGATGCACGAGTCCGCCGCTCGCGCGCTCGGCTTGGAGCTCCGGTACGAACGTTTCGCGGTAGAGCCGGACGGCCTTGCGAAGGCCGTGCGCGCGAAGCACGCCGCGGGCATCGACGGCTACAACCTCACGGTTCCACACAAGCAAGCCATCATGGCGCTCCTCGACGAAGTGGCCCCGACCGCACGGGCAATTGGCGCCGTGAACACGGTCGTTCGAGGGGACGATGGCTACGTCGGCCACAAC
>JBATLA010000602.1:0-3528 GCA_049669945.1 Polyangiales bacterium
CGGCGTTTCGAGAGATGATGGACAGTGTGCGCGCTGCGTGCCCCGACGCCCGAATCGACGGGGTGACGATCGAGCCTATGCTGGAACGACCCAACGCGCGTGAGATCATGGTCGGGATTGCCACCGATCCGGTCTTTGGTCCCGTGATCAGTTTCGGCGCCGGCGGCACTGCGGTGGAGATCTTCGCGGACAGCAAGGTCGCGCTGCCGCCGCTCAACGAGTACCTCAGCGGCGAGCTCGTCAAAGGCACCCGCGCAGGGCGTCTTCTACGCCATTTCCGACACCTGCCCGAGGCAGATCAAGAGAAGCTAATCGAGGTGTTGCAGCGCGTCTCCGAGATCGCATGCGAGCTACGCGAAGTGCGGGAGCTCGACATCAATCCTCTGCTTGTCGACGAGAACGGCGTCATTGCGGTAGACGCGCGGATCATCGTCGGGCCTTCAGCGACCAGCACCGCCCACTATGGCCACATGGCGATCCACCCGTATCCCACAGAGCTGGTTTCACAGTGGCAGCTCCCGGATGGGACCGACGTGGTCGTACGGCCGATCCAGCCCGAAGACGCGGCGATGGAGCAGGCGTTCGTGCAGTCTCTCTCGGCGGAGACCAAGTACAACCGCTTCATGCAGAACTTCGACAAGCTCACGCCAGAGATGTTGGCGCGCTTCACCCAGATTGACTACGACCGCGAAATGGCGTTCGTGGGCGTAATCGACGATGGATCACCCGACGCTAAGATGATCGGTGTCGCGCGGTATGTATCCAACCCCGATCGGCACTCCTGTGATTTCGGATTGACCGTGGGCGATACATACCAGCGAAAGGGCATCGGCCGCGAGCTCATGCGGCGCCTCATTGCAGTGGGCCGTGATCGCGGCATCGACGTGATGGAAGGCGATGTTCTGGCGAGCAACAGCAAGATGCTCGCTTTGTGCGAAAGCATGGGATTCCGCATCGCGCGCGATGGTGAAGACCCCGAAGTCGTGCAGGCGCGCCGACATCTTTGAGCTCAGCGTCGGTACTAGGGGGCGCCTCGGGCTGGCGTTAAGCGTTGAACGCGTCGACCTTCTCCTTCGTCGGGAATCGGATGACCATCAAGACCCAGGTTACGAAGAAGAACGGCATGACGACAGACGCTGGCGCACCAAGGAAACCGAGGACGAGGCCGAGGATGCAGATGCTCTCGGCCATGGCGAGTGCCAGGATCAGCGCCACGAGGTAGGCGCCCGCGGACCGGCGAACGAACCGCGGCGCGAGAAGACTTGCGCCACCAGCCCCCACGGCTCCGAACGCGAACATCGGGGCAAGCGATCTCCAGTCCGCTCCGGAGCTCGCCGCCGTGAGCTCGAGGACGACAATGTAAAGGAGAGTCGACGCGAAGAGCGCCACCCACAGGACGCGCGCGACACCTAGATTGGCTTTGGACGGCGGGGCAGTGGTCACGACCACACACTACCCCGGCGCCTCGCGGCATCGCAAGAACGACGGACCGTTGCCACGCGGCGACCCTACTCGAGCGTCGAGAAATCCCGGAGACGCTTGATGAGCTGGGCTCGCGTTCGGAAGCCGAGCTTCTTCATCGCGGTTCGCAATACGGTGGAGACCCGCGTGGTCGAGAGGCCCAGGCGATAGGCGATCATCTTGTTGGTGTGACCGAGCGCGGCCAACGATACGATCTGGCTTTCGCGCTCCGTGAGCCCGCGCGGGTTTGCGACGTGAGGCGCGTTGGGTATCGCGAGCACGAAGCGCCTGTCGTCGGAGTCGAACCAGTCGATCATCGACCAGCGCCCGCGAACCAAGGCCTTCCACGTTTCGAGCGCGTGCTCCGGGTCTTCGTTGCGCATCGGTCCGCGCGCGCGGTCGACGCGAAGCGCGGCATCTCGAAGCTTCGCGGTCGCTGCGTTCGCTTTCGCGCTGGCGACAGCGTCGGTCATTTGATAGCTGCTTGCGTCGAAGATGGCTTCGGCGTCGTGTGGGAGGTCCGTGTGCGGGTGCGTCTCGCCGTCCCTGCCGGAGAGGCCTTGCCGAAGACGGTGCCCGGTTTCGATGTGGGCGGCAAGCATCTGCCAGCGCTCCGCCTCGTGGCGCGACAGAGACGCGGTTTCCTCGAGCGGCGCGACGATGGCGACGCCAGCGCCATTGCTATCGACCGCGGTGAGAAACAGGACGTCCTTGCAGTAGTCGACGTGGGAGATGTAATGCTCGAGGTCTTGGGGGCGCCCGATCAGCCTGGAGTTCTCCGAGCCCGTCATTGCGAATCCGGGACGCAGCTGCAACCTCAAGATCTCCGGGTCCGTCGTCGATAAGGCACGCATGTGACGCTCCGCGAAGTCATCCGGCCCCGACGCCACGTGAATGTTCCTAAGCTCGACCTCGCCACCATCCGGCGGCCGACCGTATTCGTAGCCGGCGACGCCGAGCCCATGATCAAGGACGGAAAGGCCCCGTTCCAGGATGGTGGGCAGCCACTTCTCGTCGTCGAGCGACAGATCGTATGCGGCCTCGGTGAGGTCGATGATCGCCGAGCCTACTTCGCCGCCCATGCAACCCCCCACGTGAGCCGTCGGCTGCCTGGAAAACGAAACAAAGGCTCCATAGTGTGAAATTTTTGGGTCTGTTCGTTCCCCGGTCCATACGTAATTGTTCACTCGGTGAGATCCCGCGCGCCTGCACAATTTCACTCACTGCGCGCTCACCAGGGCATTACCTTCGGTCGGTTCCGCGGACTTCCCAAAAATCGCGTCGCCGAACGTAAACCAGAAGCTGTACTCGAAGACCACGTGGACGAGCGTGTAGCGCGTGATGAACAGCGCAAAGACCGGGTAGGTCTTGACGAAACACCGGAGCGAATCGCTGCCTTGCTTCATCGAAACGCGCCTTCAGCGGCGAAGGTCGTCCCTAGTTGGTCTCCAGGAAATTGGCTTTCCATGGTCCGATCCCGGTGATCTGCAGCACCGCCGGACCATCGGTCAGGACGAAGTGATGCGCTTCCTTGGCGTTGACGTAGTAGTCGCCCGGACCGAACCAGGTGACGTTTTCACGGTCGATCTCGTCCCCAAAGCCCACGCCTACCAAGCCCTCCAAGATGGTCACGCGTTCATTGCGCGGGTGCCAATGCGGCTTCATCTCGAATTCGCCGCCTGTTCGAAAACGGACCGTAAACAGCATCTCGCCTCTCGGGTCGCCTTCGAGAACGGCCATCTCGCACGGAGTGGGCAGGCTCGGAGGACACGGCACCCAGGCGATCTCGTCCGCGCGTGAGGCCATCTGGGTTTCGCCTACTGCAAAGACCGCCTCCGTCGCGCCCGCTTCGGGGCAAATCGGTTTCCCTTGCGAAGCGGCGCAGCCCGCGCCGGATACCAGGAAGCTCAGGACGACGACGACCAGGATGTGATGCATGAGCATTGCGTACCCTGCGCCGAGCTCACCTGGCAAGCGCGATGACACCGGGTCCCCAAAATGAACCGTGTCGTCACCCCCTACGGTACCCTCTCCTCCATGATGCGGGTGCTCCGGGGGGTCTTCTAC
>JBATLA010000603.1:0-2724 GCA_049669945.1 Polyangiales bacterium
GCGTGCAGCTCTTCGAACTGCTCGCCGATTCCCTCGACCAAGTTGTGCACGTCTGGAAGCGCATCCCAGTCCGAGTTGAAGCCCCAGAACACCCGGCCGTCGTAGCTCAGCACGGCGAGCGCCAGCGCTTGATTCGGAAACATCGGCATCATCGGATAGATGGCGTGCATCTTCGATTCGAGGAAATAGAGGGGAAACTGAGGGCCCGGAACGTTGGTGATCGCGACATTGAACGGTCGGTTCCGGGTGGCCGAGCGACTCAGCTCCGTGAAGAAGCGGCCGCCGATCTTGTCGGCCAACCCTTCGAGCCACGCAACGCCGAGCGCTTGTTTCGAGCCCTTGAGCTTCTGCGTCGTTTCGATGACCTTACGAAGTCGCTCGGCCGGGTTCCGTATGCCCACGGGGAGCTCTGCCATCATCATGGCGACCCGATTGCCGAGCTTCTTCTCCTTCTTGCTGCGAACGTTGACGGGAATCAGCGTCCGGAAGTCGATGTCGGTAGTCGAGGTGCGATGCTCGCGGAGGAAGTGCCCGAGCGCGCCAGCTGCGGTCGCCAGCACGACGTCGTTGACCGTTCCGCCAAGCTTCCCCTTGGCTTCTTTGATTCGGCCCAGTGGGAGCTCCGTCCAGTCGAATCGGCGATGCGGCCCGATGCTCTTCGGATTGAACGGCGTGTTGGACGCCGGCCGCCAACCGAACTTCGATGCTTCGATGAGGCCTTCGAGCACGTCGCGCGCGTTCTCGAGCGCTTCCGCTGGCTCCTGCAGTGCCTCGAGCAGATCGAGCGGCGCCCGAAGCCGCCTGCTCACCTCGGCCTTCACCAGCTCGAGGCCGCGAGGCGCCGGCCGCGCGGTCCATGAAGGAGGGTTCCCTTTTCGCGCAAACGCTTGCATACCGAGCAGCGTCTGAATCATTCCGAGGCCGGAAATGCCGTCGGCCATGCAGTGGTGGATCTTCGTGACGATGGCGAATTGGTCGTCCGCCAAGCCGTCCACGACCCAGACCTCCCAAGGGGGCTTCTCCATGTCGAGCGGAAGCTCCAGCAAGTACCCGCAGACCCGCTTGAGGATGCGCTCGTCCGCGGGCTGCGGGAGCGCGATCTGACGGATATGATAGCGGACGTTGAAACGCGGGTCGTCGACCCACACCGGATGGTCGAGAAAAGGCACCTTGGCGATGCGCTGCCGGTAACGGGGCACGGTTTCGAACGACCACTCGTAGTTGTTGAGGATACGGTCGAAATCGAGGCTGCCGTCCGGGCTCCGGAGCGGCTTGGCGTCGAACACCATCACCGCGGCCTCGTGCCAGTGGGCATTGCGCTCTTCGAACCCTAGGAACGAGGCGTCGAGAGCGGAGAGGCGCTCGTAGTAGCTTTCGGGCATCGACAGAACAGACTGCGTAACATAGGAAAGATGATCATGAGAAATGGATTCTTGGGGGTGGTCGTCGCTTGTGTGGTGTTGGCTGGATGTGGCGACGATGGCTGCAGCGGAGCCGGCTGTGGCGGCTCCGCCGGTAGCGGGGGCAGTGCCGGAAGCGGTGGATCCGCTGGTAGCGGTGGGTCCGCTGGTAGCGGTGGGTCCGCCGGAAGCGGGGGCGTAGCGGGCGAGATCAGTCTTCAACTCGACGACTACATCACCGGGCTCGAGCGACCGTGGGATATCGCCTGGCTTCCGAACGGAACGGTGCTGGTGACCGAGCGCCCGGGCCAACTCAAGGTCTACGTGGACGGCGTCGACGAGGCTCCAAGCGTCATCCCGCTGACGGACGTGGTGTCGACCGGCGGCGAGGGCGGAATGATGGGCCTCGAGGTCGATCCCAACTTCAACGACAACGGTTACGTCTACATCTGCATGGCATCGAGCGCCGGCGCTGAGAACGACGTTCGCGTGGTGCGCCTCACGATGAGTCGCCCGACGGCAGCGTCCGTCGAAGACCGGCTCGATATCGTCACGGGCATGCCGCACAACGACGGGAGCGCGGGTCGGCACAGCGGATGCCGGCCTCGGTTCGGACCCGACGGGGTTCTGTGGGTGGGCACCGGCGACGCGGCGTTCGGAAGCACGCCGCAAGACGATGACTCACTCGGCGGCAAGGTGTTGCGCGTCACGCGTGACGGTGACGCCGCCGAGGGTAACCCTGGCGGCCGGCTCTGGTACTCGAAGGGCCACCGCAACATCCAGGGCATGGCGTTCCGTTCTGATGGGATCGGGATGTCGGCCGAGCACGGGCCCTCCATCGATGACGAGATCAACGCGCTCGTCGCGGGCAATTTCGGTTGGGATCCAGTGCCCGGATACAACGAATCCGTGCCGATGACCGACCTCGAGAAGTTCCCGGATGCGATCGAAGCCGCGTTTGCGACGGGCTCGCCAACGCTGGCCTACGGGGGCGCGACCTTCGTCGAAGGCGACGAATGGGGCGACTGGAACGGTGTCCTCGCGGTAGCCACGTTGAAGGCGTCGCACCTCCACGTTTACGACGTCGACTCCGCAGGGAACGTGACGAGCCGTGGTCGCTTCGTCGAGGATGAAGGGAGACTCCGGTCTGCGCGGCAGGGGCCTGATGGGCTCCTCTACATCACCACCGATCGCCACCCCGACGGCGACCGGGTGCTGCGAGTCGCACCCGTTCCGGTGGACTAGACCGCCCAGCCGATCGGACCTATCTAGCCGATGGGTAGGTGTACATGGACGACCAGCAGACCAACGAGCAAACGAATGG
>JBATLA010000604.1:0-2184 GCA_049669945.1 Polyangiales bacterium
CGAGTACACGAACCTCGACCTCGTCTTTGCCGCCGTCATGGCGTTCTTTTCCTTCAGCTTTGCCGCGTCGTCGATCTACGTGCTCAACGATTTGGTCGACCTGCCCGCCGATCGGCTGCACCGCAGCAAGCGAAACCGCCCGCTCGCCGCGGGCACGCTTTCGATTGCGGACGGCGTTCTGCTTTCGGCGATCGCCTTGACCATATCGATAGCGCTTGCCGTGCTGTTCTTGAGACCGCAATTCGTGTGGGTCGTCCTCGGCTACGTTGCGCTGACCACGGCCTACTCTTTCTATCTGAAGCAGCAGATGATCGTCGACGTGCTCACCTTGGCGACGCTCTTTACCTATCGCGTCATGGCGGGCGGTGTGGCGGTCAGCGTCCCACTCTCGGAGTGGCTGCTCGCGTTCTCGATCTTCTTCTTCACGAGCCTCGCGTTCGTGAAGCGGTACTCCGAGCTGATTCAGGCAAAAGCCGACGGGCGCCTGTCGATCAAGGGGCGCAACTACGTGCCCGCCGATATGCCGATCATCGTCGCTGCAGGGCTCTCTTCGGGCTTTCTCGCGGTCTTGGTCTTCGCGCTCTACATCAACACGGATGCGATCACGGCGTACTACCCGAGGTTCCAGGTGCTGTGGGGCATCTGCTTGGTCTTGGTCTATTGGATCATGCGCATCTGGTTCCTCGCGGCGCGAGACCAGATGCACGACGATCCCGTCTTGTTCGCCGTGAAGGACAAGATCAGCATTTTTGCCGGAGCACTCGTGGTCGCGTGCCTCTTCGCGGCACGCTACGGCTAGCTCAGAAGAGCTCCATCTGCCCTGGTTGAACGACCCCCTCGTGCAATCGCACGCCCTCGAGCTCGAGCAATCGCTGCTTACGGTCCACGCCTCCGCCGTACCCGCCCAGGTGGTGGCCAGCCTCCACGACCCGATGGCAAGGGACGATGATCGGGACGGGGTTGACGTGGTTCGCCTGCCCGACCGCACGCATCGCCCGGGGGGAGTGGATCTCCTGGGCGATGCCCCCGTAGGTGCGGACCTGGCCCCACGGAATCTGGCGCAGCGCTGCCCAGACGCGAAGCTGAAAATCGGTGCCGCGCAGATCGAGTGGAACGTCCGAGAAGTCCTCGGCCGCGCCATCGAAGTAGCGCGTCAGTGGCTCCGCGTAGACCGAGGGGACCGGCGCTTCGTCGGCCAGGATGTCCTCGAAGCGATCGAACGAAACGCGAAGGAGGCCGCGGTCGGTCCAAGCCAGCCAGAGCGTTCCGAGGCTCCGCGCCTCGAACGTCCCCCAGCCCGTCGCCGGGTCTGGGTGGGCCTCCTCCCCGGTGTTGCCTTCCGCCGTCATGGCTCGTCTGGTCCTCGCATCCTGTCTTCTTGCTTCAATTGCCATGCGGACCGAGCCTTAAACAAGCCCAAAGACGCACCGAACGCTAGGAGCAGTGCTACGGCGCCAACTCCTATCCATCGGTCTCGGCCGAACAGCGACGGGGCTGCTGGAGCACCTGACTGCGCGAACGGGCGGAAAGCGACCCGCCGGAGCGGCGTTGCGGTCTTGCTCCCGCTCTGCGCACTGATGTCGGAGCCTCGCCCCGAAGGCCGGTCGGCCCGCTCTTGGCGATCCGGTCTCGCCCTGTTCGTTTATGCCATCGTGGCCCGAGGAAGAGACACTGCCGTGCTTGTCAGAAGCGATGCAAGCCGCGACAATGGCGAGTCATGAGCGAAATTTGGCCCCACGGCATTCCTGGCGTCGGTCAACGTGCCGAGCGCACGCGTGCGGTTCTCAAGCGCGACATCGAGCTCTTCACCGAGATTTCGGGCGACCGCAATCCGCTTCACTACGACGAGGCGCTGGCCCAGCAGACGCGCTTCGGGGAAATCGTCGTTCAGGGTGGCATCAGCAGCGCGATCCTGAACGCGGTCGTCGCCGAGGATTTGCCTGGGCCTGGAACGGTCTTTCTTCACGTCGATTGGAGCTTCAAAGCGCCCGTTCGAACCGGCGAAGCGCTCTGCTACACGATGCCCTTACCAGGTCGTCGGTGACGTCGGACAGCTTGCCACAGGACCCCGGGCTGCTCATCGAAGGCGTCGCTCGCTTCACTCCCGCCGACGTCGACCCGGCATCCCTGCCTCGCTCCTTCGCCCTGTGCGAGCCGCTCGCGCCCCGTGGACCCGTTCCCGAG
>JBATLA010000605.1:0-4299 GCA_049669945.1 Polyangiales bacterium
TGGGCTGAGATCAACCTGGGGAATGTGCCTGGGGATGAATCTGGCTTTGTGCAGTCCACATTCTCGCAAGGATCAATCAAGACCCTGGAGATCGCTCGAAGCTCAGTCCTTCCCGATGGTTACCTTCCTTCATCCACAATCCACAGCTGTTAAGACGACGACTAATTTTAAAATTAATAGATCTAACGCGGTGGATAAACAGACAAGCCCTTGCATGGAGTGAACCAAGACATGGAGCTCACTATCGAAAAGCAGCAGTTCCTCCGTGGCCTCGCGCGTACCCACGGTGTAGCTGACCGCAAAAGCTCGATGCACATTCTATCGAATGTGTTGCTTACGGCCGAAGGGCCGGACCGTCTTCGCTTGTCGGCCACCGATCTCTACCTGGGCGTGACCGCCCTGGTGCCGGCAGCCATCAAGAAGGGCGGCACCATCGCTGTGTCCGCTCGCACCTTGTTCGACATCGTCAAGAACCTTCCTGACGGCGAGGTGAGTTGGAAGCTCAGCGACAGCCACGCGGTCGAGCTCAGTTGCGGCAAGGTGCGCTATCGTATTCCTGCGATGCCGGGCGAGGACTTCCCTCCACTGCCCAACCCCGGTGACGCGGACTTCGCGCACCTCGAAGCATCCGTGCTTTCGGAGCTGATTTCGCTGACGCAGTACTCCATGTCTCACGATGATACGCGACCGCACCTAGCGGGCACTTTGTTCGAGGGGGACGGGAAAGTCGTGCGCATGGTCACCACCGACGGGCATCGGCTTTCGAAGGCCGAACACAAGGTCAGTGGCAAGACCTCCATGATGAATTTCAGCATGCTGGTCCCACACAAGGGGATCGGTGAGCTCAAGCGCATGCTCGACGACGTCAAGGCCGGCAAAGGCAAGGCCGACGAGCCGACGACGATTGGAATTGCGACCGCTGGTGGCAATGCATTCTTCTTGCGGGACGACCTGAGCCTTAGCGTCAAGCTCGCAGATGAGAACTTCCCGCCGTACAGCAAGGTCATTCCAAGCAAGCAAAGCCGGACGGTCGTTGCTGCGCGCGGACCACTCGTGGAAGCGTTGCGGCGCATCAGCCTGGTCGCAAACGACAAGAGTGGCGGTGTTCAGCTTCAGATCGAGCCAGGATTGCTGCGCATCCAGAGCCAAAACCCGGAGGTCGGGGAGGGCAGTGAAGAGGTCGATGTCGACTACGCCGGAGACGAGCTGCGAATCGGGTTCAACGCGCGCTACTTGCTCGATGCGCTGAGCGCGATGCCTCACGACGAGGTCGCGATCGAGCTCAGTGGCGAGCGCGACCCCGGGGTCGTCAAGCCTGTCGGCGACGACGACGAGTTCATCGGCGTCATCATGCCCATGCGCATTTGAGGAAACCGTTGGCCGGGGAAGCCCCAAGCCGAGTGACGGCGCTGCGCACTCATGGGTTTCGCAACCTCGGCTCGCTAAGCTTCGAGCCAG
Organism: Polyangiales bacterium; assembly: GCA_049669945.1. GTDB lineage: Bacteria > Myxococcota_A > Polyangia > Polyangiales > Houyiibacteriaceae > SG8-38. The sequence continues at coordinate 1,459 of JBATLA010000605.1, forward strand.
GCTCCCATTTCAACGTCATTCATGGCGACAACGGGGCAGGGAAGTCCAACCTGCTGGAAGCGATTTACTACCTGGGAGCCCTCAAGAGCTTTCGCGGGGCCAAGACGGATGATCTCGTCGCGCTCGACGCCGACGATGCGCTCATCGATGCGGTATTGGCGGGGGGGCCTGCGCCCCACAAGCTGCGGATCGACATCGGAAGGGCGCAGCGACGGCGCCTTCAACTGGATGGTAAGCGCCCCCGTTCGACGAGCGCCTGGTACCAGACGGTTCGGATGGTGTTGTTTCATCCTGGCGACTTGGTGCTTGCGGCCGGCTCTGCGGACAAACGGCGCGCGTTTCTCGATCGGATGCTCGAGCAGATGGATCCGATCTATGCGAGCACGCTCTCGAGCTACGAGAAGGCCCTTCGCAGCCGCAACCGGCTGCTCAAGGACGAACGGACCGACCGGCGGTCGATTCGGGCGTACGACGCCATTCTGAGCAAGGCAGGGGCCGTCGTGGGAACGGCTCGGCGGCGCCTGATCGAGGATCTAGGTCCAAGAGTGGAACGCGCGTTCACCAACGTGTTCGCAGGTGATACGCCGTTGAGCGTTGGATATCTCCCACGCGTTGAACCTACCGAGGAAGCCATTGCGGAGGCGCTCGAGCGCGCGTTCGACAAAGACTGCGCGCGCGGGTTCACCGCGGATGGGCCCCACGGCGATGATCTCGAGCTCCGCTTGCACGAGGTCGGCGCGCGGCACCATGGCTCGCAGGGCCAACACAGAACGATCGTGCTCGCTCTGAAGACCGCGGAGCTGGACCTCCTCACGGAACGCACGGGGAGAGTGCCGATCCTACTCCTAGATGACGTATCAAGTGAGCTCGACCGGAGCAGAAATCGTAGGTTTTTCGATATGTTGAGCCACGTGGGAGCTCAGGTCTTCCTCACCACCACGCACCCCGAGTTCATCCTGCTCGAGAGCGACCGCGTCGACTTCCAGGTCGACGGCGGGCGCGTCACTCGATGATCTTTGCGCTCTTGATGTAGTCGAGCTTCGGGAAGCTTTCCCGGAGGTAGCTGTTGCCCTCGGTCTGCATTCGAGGCTGTGAGGGCCCGCGTCCACGCGGGGCTCCTTCCCCGTACCCGTCGTAGAGCGCGTCGACCGGCGCCATGTCTTTGACTTTGCCGAAGGGTGCGAAGCCCATGCCGTCGAGGCGTGAGTTGTCACTGAAGTTGATGAAGAACTGTGTGGTCCTCGAATCGGGTCCAGAGGTGGCGAACGTCACCGTCCCACGGCTGTTGCTCGCCTTGACCGGATCGTCGGGGATCGGCTTGGCGCGCCACTCCACGTTGAGTGCGGGGTCGCCGCTGATTCCGACCTGCGCCATGAACCCACCGATCACGCGGAAGAAGGCAACGTCGGTGAAGTAGCCCGTCTTGACGAGCTCGTAGAAGCGGTCGGCGCCGTTCGGGGCCCACTCGCGATGCACGTCGATGACAATCGCGCCCTTCGTGGTGTCGAGCTCGACCGTGTACTTCGCCGGGACTGCGGTGTCGTCTTCGCTCACCTCGGTCGCCTCCTCTTGCGCCGGCGGCGGGGTCTCTTCGCCTTGGCTCTCGGTGGGTGCGTCTTCGTTCTTTGGGCATCCAACGAGGAATGCACCGGCGATGATCAATAGGGCTGCGGTTCGCATGGCCGTAACTTGGAGAAGCTCTGGCCAGGATGCAAGTTTGCGGCGATCAACCTTCGAAAAGACCGCGAAGCTTTCGGAGAAAGCTGGCTTGCTGGGGATGGGCATCATCGCCGATTTCCTGAGCGAGCTCCGTGATGAGCTTGCGTTGCCGGCGGCTGATCTGTTGGGGAACCTCGACGACCACGGTGACGAGCTCATCGCCTTTTCCGTAGCCCCCGTACACTGGAATTCCTTTGCCGCGCAGCCGAAACACCTTACCGGACTGCGTCCCTGGGGGGACTTTCATCACGACCTTACCGTCGAGCGTGGGGACGTCGATGCTGGCGCCGAGAACCGCCTGCGGAAACGAGACCGGAACCGAAACCAAGATGTCGGCGCCGTCGCGTCGGAAGAGCGTGTGGTCGGTCACGTTGACGTTGATGTGAAGGTCGCCGTTGCCGCTTGGGCTGGCTTCTCCGGCGCCTCGAACCGTTCTGACTGCGCCGTCTTGTACGCCAGCCGGGATCTTCACGCTCATCGACTCGGGGCGCATCTTGCTGCCGGTGCCTTTGCAGGTGTCACAGGGTGTGGGGATCTTCTTGCCCGTGCCGCGGCACGCGTGACAGGGGCGGGCGGCGGCGAAGAGCCCGCGCTGGTATTTCACTTGGCCACGGCCCTGGCAGACGTTGCAGTTGTGAACTGGGGTGCCCGGCTTTGCTCCGCTGCCGCCGCAGGTCGCGCAGTCCGCCGGCCGGTTCACTTCGATGGTCTTGTCGACACCAAGCGCTGCTTCGGTGAACGAGATCTCGAGGTCGTAGCTGAGGTCGCGGCCGTTTCGGCGTTTGCGGCGGCCGCTAGAGAAGACCTCGCCGAACAAACCTTCGAGGATGTCGCTGACCGCGCCAAAGTCGCCGGGATCGAAGCCGGGGCCCGCGCCGTCAAACGCCGCATGGCCGTGGCGGTCGTACTGCGCGCGCTTGCCTGGGTCGCTGAGCACGGCGTACGCCTCGCTCGCTTCCTTGAAGGAATCCTCCGCGGCCGGATCGTCCGGGTTGCGGTCGGGATGGTACTTCATCGCGAGCACGCGATACGCTTGCTTGATCTCGTCGCCCGAGGCGGTCCGGCCGACTTCGAGGATCACATAGTAATCACGCTTGGACACAGGTTTTTGGAGTGTAGACG
>JBATLA010000606.1:0-2734 GCA_049669945.1 Polyangiales bacterium
CTCTACGTGCCCGACGCCGCCGCAAACGCGGTGATCGAGCTCGCTTGGGACGGAAACGGCTTCAGCGAAGTCGGCTCGACCGAGATCGCCCCCGGCCTCGCTCTACCGCCCACGCAGGTCTACCTCCTCAATTAGCAGCGTCAGCGTCAGCGTCAGCGTCAGTGTCAGCGTCAGCGTCAGCGTCAGCGTCAGCGTCAGCGTCAGTGTCGCCGTTCCGCTTGTTCGCCTTGTGCTCTTTGTACCTCTCCTGAACCTGTTTCGCGCCCTTGCTGGCTACGGAGACTGCGCCGGCGATGTAGAGGATGACCGACGCGACGTTGGCCTTCGTGCGACGGTAGCCGAGCACCTGTGCGTCGCGATCGACGGTGAATGCCAGGGCGTCACCCCTTCCGAAATAGCCGGTCGCGCCCAGCGTGAGGCGGTACCCATTCGTGTCCAAGCCAACCGAGAGGGACGCTGCATAGGTCGAAATCTGCGGTGGCGTATACACCTGGGTCGTCTCGGGCACGTTCGGGGCGGCCGAGATGTTGGTGAACAATCCCCCCGCGACAACCACCTTTCCAAAGAGGTGCTCCACGCCGATCGCGGCGTTCGGCGTCACTCTGCGTTCGGTCGAGTTCGAGAAATACGCTCCGAGGGCCGGGACGTCGGCATCCACTTCGATGACTTGCTGATTCCGCACCGGGCCGGTGACGGCCACGTCGACGGAAAGGGTCGTGAGCGCGTCGATCTTGTATTCGACGCCTGCTCGAAGCTCGAATGGAACTGGCAGATTGGCTTCGAAGTCACCTTGATCGAACAAGAAGTACGTCGAATCGGCGTCTTGTGCGTCGGTGGTCAGACGCCGATAGACGCTTCCAGTCTCTTTCATGGGGGCGCCGGGGGGCTGAAACATGACGCCGAGCTGCCACTGCGGATTGATGCGGTAGAGCGCGCCGAGCCGAAACAAAAGGCCCCAGGCCTCGGCGCCTAGCCCAGTGCTCGACGTCGTCGATTGTCCGCCCGTGCGGACCCCGTCCTCGCCAAGCGTACCGCCCTCGGCGAGCCCGATGTCTTCGCCATAGCCGTCCGACTGGTTCGTGAGAAACGCGCTGATGCCCAGAGACAGCTTCTTCTTGAGTTGCATCGCAAACGAAACCCCCCACCACCGCATTCGGTAGTCCTCAGTCAAACGGAGGTCAGCGCTGCCCTCCTGTTCGATCTGAGAAAAGCCCGTGCTGAACCGTTCACGTTCGACCTCGAACGAGCTGTATGCGATCGCGTATCGGTGGTCCCCAAATTTCTTTTTCCCGAACTTGACCACAGTGCCCACGAAGTGCGGAATGGTCGTCGTCCGCGACGACTCCAGGTCTCGGTTGACACCCTCCGCCGTGAATGCGTCTTCGATTTTCTGCTTCTCCCAGACGATCGAGCTCAGGCTTCCGAGCAGCTCGAAGCGCCCTCCACTCAGGAGCCCTGCCGGGTTGTAGTAGGTCGCCGACGGGTCGTTCGCGATACCCGTGTAGGCGCCGCCGAGCCCCATCGCCCGCTCTCCGATGGGAATGGATCGGTAGTAGAGAGCTTGCGCGTCCACGCGGCGCGGTAGCAGCCCGAAGACGATCGAGGTAGCGATGACGGTCAGGCACAGCCGGGCGAGCACGCGGGGATACTAGCCAGCGTCGGCTGTTCCGTCACCCGGACGATCCGATTGATCCGAGCTAGGTCAGCCGCCCAGGTGGAATGTAAGCGCGAAGTTGCCGGCGATCGCCGTGCCTGCAGTGCCAGCGGTGATCGCCTGCCCCCTGCCTGACACCGTCTCCGTTCCACGAAAGACCAAACCAATGATCGAGTAGTAGAAGCCGGCTTCAATCGAGACCCAACGGACGACCGGAATCCGAAGACCTGCGCCAATCGTCGCGCCGCCGCCGTTGCTACGGACTCCCGTGATGTAGCTCTCGATCTCGGGGATCACCAAACCGCCGCTGGTCGTGTAGTAGCTGAAGCCCATTCGGATCGACGGGTGCACGTAGGGGATCGCCCGGATCAGGAAGCCCAGGTCCAAGCCGATCGAGGTCATGTCGAACGGCTCGTAGTCTGCCCGTTTGAAGCGTGCCCCAATGGTCGTCGAACCAGTGCGGAAGCGAAGCGCCGCCCCGAACTCCGGGCCGGTGACGACCACGCTGGGGATCAGCGATGCGAACTGCTCGGGAACGATGTCGAGTGTGCGAAACCGGGTCGCATCGAAGCGCGACGGACCGGCAGTTGCTTCGAGCCAGACGATGCCTCCAACGCGCTTGTCGTAGACCTTCTTCTTTTCGACCTCATCCACAACGTCGTCCTCGACCTTGGTGCTGGCTTCCCCGCCCACCCTTTTGGGTCCCTCGAGTTGGAAGCCGTTTTGATCGGCCGAAATCGTGGTCGGCATGCTCTGTGCGCCCGCAGCGCTGGCGAGCATCGAAAGCATACCTAGAACAAAAGCAAAGCGTTTCATCGGTTCCCCCTAACCGCTGATGCGATGCGCTCCGAGCGAAGCGCGTCCCCCTCGCTCAGTGTCGAGGTGCGGTCTTCGGGCGTCAATGGCGACGCGCCCGCATTGTGGCTTGCCTCACAGAGGCGTGATGGCGACGCGCCGCTACACCAGGATTTCGCTGATCGGCTGTGTAGCTTCCATCGAGCGGGTGCCCCAGCTTTCGGTCGTCAGCCCCATCACTTGCTGGATCGTCAAACCGACCCGCGTGCTCGGTGCGGTTGCGCC
>JBATLA010000607.1:0-3148 GCA_049669945.1 Polyangiales bacterium
CGCTCGTCCAAACTGATGCAGATGCGTTGGCGAATGACAGATGGGTGGTCGGCGCGAACGTGTTCGCGGCAGACGGCACGACGTTCCTGTACAACTACTTCGCGTTCCCTGCTCCGAACGGCGGTCCCGCATTCTCTGTGATCGATATAGGACAGGGTGGTACGGCTCAAGGAGCGCAACAGATGGTGATCTACAACGACTACAACAACGCGGATCACACGAACGGTAGCGGCAACGTCATCGAAGCCATCGTGTTCCAGGAGCGTTCAATTGTAGCCGCCGATATCGGCACCACGATCTCGTTCACGTTCGATACGAAGGCAGGCAACATCGAGTCCCCGACGACCGCAGAGGCGTTCATCCAAGTGCTAAAATCTAGTGACAACAGTTTCGCGACGCTCACGCGCGGCGAAGAAGATACGTTTATAACCCCGGCTACCTGGGGCACCTTTACGGTCAGCGTGGTGATCGATGCGAGCTGGGTCGGCGAGCTTTTGCAGTTCGGCGCCCAGAGCCGGGCGGCGAACGAAACGCCTTCCGGCGTCTTCTACGACAACATGAGTGTCTGCAGCGCCCCGACGCCGTAGGCATTCGACTTGGATGATCCGGCCTGGCAACCCCAGGCCGGCAACATATCCAGCCCCCCGACGTCTATGTGCTACGCGATCAGAGTCGCGCTCACGGTCGCGCTCGGCGGCTTCCTGATGGGCTTTGACGCATCGGTGATCTCCGGTGTGGTGACCTTCATCGAGCCCGAGTTCAATCTCTCCAAAATCGAGCTGGGCTGGTCCGTGGCGTCGCTGACGCTGACAGCGAGCCTGGCCATGATGGCGTCCGGCCCGCTCAGTGACCGGCTGGGTCGGCGCCCGGTCCTGATGATCGCGGCCGTGCTGTTTGCCCTCTCGGCACTCGCCTCCGCGCTCGCCCCCAGCTTCATCGCATTGGTCGCGGCGCGAATGCTCGGCGGTTTCGGAGTCGGTGCCGCACTGATCATTGCGCCGATGTACATCGCGGAGGTTTCGCCTGCGGCGGTGCGCGGCCGCATGGTCTCGTTCAACCAGCTCAATATCGTGATCGGCATCTCCGCCGCATTCTTCACGAACTTCCTGATCCTTCGAGCCGGGCAGTCCGACCTTGCATGGGCGGAGGCACTTCACCTCGGCGAGTGGAACTGGCGCTGGATGCTGGGCGTCGAGGCGCTGCCGGCGATCTTCTACTTCGTCGCCTTGTTCGCGGTGCCCGAGAGCCCCCGCTGGTTGGTCATGAACGGCAGGGACGAAGACGCGAAGCGAGTGCTGAAACGAGTGAGTGATCAGGTGCAGGCCAAGACGAACCTCGATGCTGTGAAAGCCTCCCTGCACGCCGAGCAAAGCACCGAGCGTGCGGCACTGCGCGAGCTGTTTCGACCCGGGATGAGACGAGTTCTCACCATCGGTGTCCTGGTTGCGATCCTCCAACAGGCGACCGGAATCAACTCCGTGTTCTTCTACGCGCCCATGATATTCGAACAGTCCGGGATTGGTACCGACGCGTCGTTCATGCAGGCGGTGCTGGTGGGACTGGTGAACTTGGTATTCACCGTGGTGGCGATACTGTTCATCGATCGCCTGGGTCGGCGTCCGCTCTTGGGTGTTGGGCTCGCGGGGATCGCCGCGTGCATGCTGCTCTTGTCGTACGGTTTCGCTTCCGCAGAGACGAATCCGACACTCATCCTCGTCGGCATCCTTGGCTTCGTCGCGAGCTTTGCGGTCTCTCTGGGTCCGGTGATGTGGGTTCTGTTCTCCGAGCTGTTTCCGAACCGCCTTCGGGGCCTCGCGATCTCGTTCGTGGGACTCCTCAACTCCGCTGTCAGCTTTTCGGTGCAGCTCGTTTTCCCCTGGGAGCTGGAGAATTTCGGCAACAGCGTGACGTTCCTGATCTACGGCCTCTTCGCAATCGTCGGTCTGGTCATCGTCATGCGCTTGTTGCCGGAGACGAAGGGCAAGAGTCTCGAGGAGCTCGAAGCAGAGCTGGTGGGCCCTTGAGCGCTACTTCCGAACGAATCGGATGCTGTCGAGGTAGACGGTCACGGGCGAGCCTTGGCCGGACAGCACCATCACGAAGCCTGTCTTGATGCTGGAGAGGTCGAGCTTCTTCAGGCGAATCCGGTAGCGTTGCCATTCACTCGTCAAACGGATGTCCTCGACCGTCGTCTTGGCCGAATCGGGGTGCGCCTTGTCCTGACCGAGGAGGCCCACGCCGATGCTGATCTTCTCGCCACTGTATTTCCCACGGGCCCACACTTCCAGGTATCTCGCACCACTGAGGTCGTAGCCGCCTTCCTGGTCGCCCCAGTTGTTGGCGGGGTGCTGCCAGGCAACGCCGACCCAGGTGCCGAGGTCGCCGACGAATCGCATCTTGATGCAGGCCTTGCCTTGGTGGGGATTGCCCGTGTGGTCGCCCTCTAGGTTCAGCGACTCGATCGCGCCCATCCACCCAGAGGGCGCCCACGGCATACCCTCGAAGCCGTCGCGATAGACGTAGAACGGCATCGGCGTGCGCACCGTGCCTTTCACCAACAGCGGCAGATTCGCGGTCGCTGCCTTGCCGGCCGCATCGTAGGCATAGAGGAATAGCCGATATGACCCCGGCTCGTTGGGCATGCGGACACGCGCACCATCGGCGCGACCCTCGAGCACGGCGCCCTCCACCTCGGGTGGCATGGGCCGGAAGTCGCCGCCGGTCGTGGTTTCGCCGGAGTCGGGGTGCAAGACCCAACGCACGCGGATTGCAGCACCCTCGGGATCAGCCACGACCGCGCGGACGCGTACTGTGTCGCCTGGATCAACTTGCGACTCACCTTCGATCACCAGCGGCTCCACCGTGGGCGCCAGGTTGGTCGGAGGGCTCCCCGACCAGAGCTCGGTCATGACGTCCACCGCCCCGAGGGGGGCGCCGTCCGCCAGGAACATGCCATACCAGGTCGGGGTGGCCTCCACCTTGAAGCCCCAGTTGAAGACGTACGAACCGAGGGCGAAACCCCGCCCGTCGATCACGCCCTTCTCGTAGCTGCGTCGGTAGAACGCTGCCTTTTCGGTACTCGTCGGCTCGGTGGGCGCGCCCCAGTCGTTCTTTGGGATTTCCCACGTTCCGAGCGGACCAAACTCGG
>JBATLA010000608.1:0-9462 GCA_049669945.1 Polyangiales bacterium
TCCCGAGCGCGTGCAGATCTTCATGCAGGCATTTGAGGATAAGCTCTTCAGGCTCGGCATTCCCGCGAAGACCCACCACAACGAGGTCGCCCCGGGGCAGTTCGAGTTGGCCCCTTACTTCGAGGCCGCGAACGTGGCCGCCGATCATCAGCAGCTGATGATGACGACCATGAAGACCACCGCTCTCGAGCACGGCTTTGTGTGCCTGCTTCACGAGAAGCCCTTCGCTGGGATCAATGGCTCCGGCAAACACGTGAACTGGTCGGTCGGCAACTCGACTCAGGGGAACCTGCTCGACCCCGGAAGCACGCCGCACGAGAACCTCAACTTCCTGCTCTTCTGCGGCGCAGTCATTCGCGGCGTTCATCTCTACGGGCCGCTGCTACGCGCCGTCATCGCGTCCGCCGCCAACGATCATCGTCTGGGCGCCAACGAGGCGCCGCCCGCCATCTTGTCCGTGTACCTCGGCGATCAGCTCGAAGCCGTGTTCAACGACATCAAGAACGGCAAGGTCTCGATCTCGAGCGACGGGGGCATGATGGACCTCGGCCTCTCCCAGATCCTCCCGTTCAAACGCGATCCCGGCGACCGCAATCGCACCTCGCCTTTCGCCTTCACCGGCAACCGCTTCGAGTTCCGGGCGGTCGGTTCGTCGCAATCCGTCTCGGGGCCACTCGTTGCGATGAACACGATGCTCGCCGATTCCCTGGAATGGATCGCCGAGAAGCTCGAAGCCGAGCTGTCGAGCGGCAAGAAGCAGCCTGCCGCTGTGGCGGCCGTCTTGCAGGCACTCATGAAGGAGCACGGCGACGTCATCTTCGGTGGAAACGGCTACTCGGAGGAGTGGCACAGCACGGCGGTCGAGGAGCGCGGGCTCCGGAACCTCCCAACGACCGCAGATGCCTTGCCGGTTCTAAACGAGCAGTCGATCATCGACCTCTTCAAGCGCACGGGCGTCTTGTCTCCGGTCGAGCTCGAAAGCCGATACGAAGTCTACGCCGAGCAGTACATCCTCTCGATCAACGTCGAGGCCAAGCTGGTCATCGAGCTCGCCAAGACCGTCATTTACCCCGCGACCATGTCCTACGTGTCGAACCTGGCCGCAACGCTCAACAGCGCCTCGTATCTGGGCGTCGAGTTCAAGCCCGCCGGCATCAAGAAGATTGCCGAGGCCACCAACGCGATGATGGCAACCGTCGCTCAGCTCGAAGAGGCCATGACGAACGAGCACTTCGAATCGACCGAGGCCCACATGAAGTACTGCGCTGGGCCAATTCGCACCCTCATGGAGAAGGTCCGACTCCACGCCGACATTCTCGAGACCGAGGTTGCCGACGACTACTGGCCGCTTCCGAAGTACCGCGAGATGCTCTTCATCAAGTAGGCCCTGAAGAGCCCCTCACTTCGCGATCTTCTTGGTCGCCTCGTCCGTCGCTCGAAGGCTCTGCGCTTCGGCTTCGGCCTGAAGCTGCGCCGTCCGCTTCTCGGCTTCCGCCAAGATCTGCGCCGCCCGCTTGTCGGCCTCCGCGATCGCTTGGTCCGCTCGCTTGTCGGTTTCCCTTCGAAGCTGCTTGGCGGCTTCCTTCGCGGGGATTGCTTTGAGGGGGTTGCTGCCAGCCGCTGCGACCAACTCGTCGGCGCGCTTGTAGCCCTCCTTGCGTGCCTTTTCGGCAGCTTTCTTGGCTTCGTCCCGAGCCTGCGCAGCTCGCTTCGTCGCTTCCGCGATGATCTTCTCGTTCTGTTCCGCAACCTCCGCGAGCGCTTGCTGGCGTCGCGCTTCGAGCTCCGCGGAGACCGCCTCGGCAACAACGCCGCGCAAGGCGTCGGTATCGACTTCGACCGCGACCTTCGGCTGCTTGATCGAGCCGGTCAGCTTCGCGACGAGGTCGACCTGCTTGGCCTTCGACACATCGATTCCGGTCACCTGCAGCTGTTTCGCAAGCGCTCCGCTCACCTTGTCAATCGGGACGCTGGTGCCAAGTCGGTAGCTCATCTCCTGGTCGAGACCGTGACTTCCGCTCACCATCATACGAAGGCCCTTGGTTTGCACTTCGAAGGGCTTCACCTGCACGGCCCCGTCATCGATGCTGAACCGCGCTCTGGCCGAGCTTAGATCGAGCGGTTTCGGAATCGCGGGTATAGCGTCGTTGAGGAGTTGGAGCGGCTTGAAGTCGGAGCGAACCTTGCTCTGCAAGGTCATCACGAGGCCGCTCGCGTCGATCGAGCGCAGCTTGGGTTCGCCATCGTCACCGAGTTGCCCGTTGGCTTTGAGGTTCGTCGAGAAACGCCCGTCCAAGAACTGCGCGATGGGCGCATAGGCCCTCATCGAGGGCAGCGCCGCGAACGCGTCGGCAAAACGAACCTTATCGACCTCGTAGTCCATATCGAACGTCGCGGGTTTACCAACCGGTGTGACGACCGTCCCCGAAAGCGCCATTGAGCCGCCGAGGGTGTCCGCGCGTACCTTGCTCAGCGTGAGCTTCCGGTTTCGGACTCGTCCCGTTCCCTTGAAGTTCGAGAGCACGAGGTCGCCGTACGTGAGCTTTCCCACGTCGACTGCGAGTGTGGCATCCACATTGTCCGGGAGTAGGAACGGGGTCGTCTCCTGCGCGTCCTGCGCGCCCTGCGCGTCCGCCTCGTCAGACAGAAAATCGTCGACGTAGATCTCCCGCGACGTCAGCCGCAGACTGCCTGCGATCGTTTGCTCTTCCTCGAGGAACGCAGTGAAGGGCGACAGAGATCCCGTAAGCGCGATATCGCTTCGCCCCAATTTCGCGCGAAACGCCTCGACTTTGGTCGCACGAGGCGAAAGCACCGCGTGCGCGAGCTCCACCTGCACAGGTGGCGCATCCTTGGCGCGGTAGACGACATCGCTCATGCGGATGTCTCCGCTCAGTCGATCAATCGCGTCGCCCCTCGCCGCAAGGTCGATGCGCGCGGTGACCACCCCTCGGAGGTCCTCCACCTCTGGGATCGGGTAGGCCTTGGCGATCTCTGCCAGGTCGAAGCGGCCGTCCAAGACGAGCGCGAGCTCAGGCTCAGAGATTGGCTTGGCGAGCGTGAGGCGCCCGGCCGCGTGACTCTCCCCGGCGCGGGCCGCGTACTTGGCAACCTCGATCCGAACCCGGTCGAGATTGCCCCCCGGATGCGTCGCCTCGGCATCGAGCGCCACCTCGCTGAGCGGCAAGGGAAGGTCCGGGTATTTGAACCTGCCGTCTTCCACGAGCAGCCGCACCGAAAACGAGGGCAGGGTGCTGTCCTCCAAAGCCACCTTTCCCTTCACCTTCGCGCTCAGCGAAAACCGACCGCTCGCCTTGAGCCCAGCGAAGTCCGCTGCGTAGGCGTTTGGAACGGCGGAGACGAGCGCCTTGAGCGATTGCCCCTTCGCGGATGCCAGCGCTAGGTCTAAGTCGAGCGCCTCATCGGTCCATCCGATGCCACCCGAGCCTTCAACGGCGAGCTCGTTCACGCCGATACTGAGCGTCTCGATCTCGAGTCGCTGCGCCGCAGTCTCGAGCACCGCCGCCAGGACGACACGCGCCTTGGCCTTCTTCAGGTAGGTGACACGCCCGACCTTCACCGTCAGCTCATCGATGCCCGTCTTGGACGCCAGCGCCTGCCGCGATCCGCTGAGCGTCGCGGACCCGCCATGTGTCAGTCCGTCGATCGAGACGCGCGTGCCAGGGGCTTCGTAGAGGATCGTCCCGTCCGTAATCTCGTAGCGCTGAAGCCGAACGGTCAGCTCCCCGGACTCAGCGTCTGCACCGGTCGCTTCCCCGGACTCCTCGGCACTTGCCTTGACGATGTCGTAGTTCGCGACTCCATCCTCCGTCACTAAGATGTGGACGTCCGGATGCACAATCTCGATCGACTCGACGACGACCTCGTCGTCTCCAATCAAGCTCCACAGGTCGATCCCCACCCCGAGCGACTGCACCGAGATCAACGGATGGCCCTCGAAGACCCCCTTTCCCGTCACCCGGAGCGCGTCGAGCTCGACAGTCAGAGTCGGAAACGTCGAGAGCAACGCGAGATCGATCGACTCGATCTCGACCGTCGCGTCCAGGCGTTTGTCGAGCTCATCGCGTACGAGGGCCGCTACGCGTTCCTTCAGCACGACCGGCAGCACCGCGATCGCCACGAGCAGCAGTGCGGCCAACACGGCGAGTGCAATCAACGTCTTCTTGACGGGTCGTCTCAATGGTTCCCCCGGGGCGCCTCGAAAGAATGACTATAGCCCCAAGACAGCGCGCGCACAGCGCCGCCCGGTCGCTCTCGGACCAATCCGATCTCCCAAAATCCGGCCAATCGCGCTATCTTCCCCGCCAAGCCCGTATTGGAAAGGCGCACGATGGCGTTCACGAATCGATCCGTTCTCCCTAGCCTCACCTTGATCCTCTTTTTCGCACTGAGCGGCGCTGGCTGCGGCAGCGACGGCGCTTCCGGCAACGGCGGCGGCAGTGGCGGAAACGGTGGCAACGGTGGAATCGGCGGTAGCGACGGCACCGACGAACCCTTCGTCCCCGAGGCCTACGGCGAATGGCTCAAGTTCGAACCCGAGGGCGCGGTCTGCGCGAACGGCTCGCAGTACAAGTACTTCGTCAACTTCTCCGAGACCTCGAGCAACGTCGTCGTCTTCCTCGAAGGTGGCGGCGCGTGCAGCACCTACGAGGACTGCGCCAACGGTGGCCCGTTCAACACCGACTGCATCAAAGAGGAACCCGGCGCGGAGTGCATCCGCGACAACTACCCAGCGGTCTACCTACACGTGGACGCCCTCGAACCCTTCAGCGCGGCGACCGAGCCGCTTGGCGTCATCAATGGTGACGTTCCGGTCGAGCTCGCTTACCCGCTCCTCTCGTCCAACACGGACATCAATCCCATGGGTGATTGGAACAGGGTCTTCATCCCGTACTGCACCGGCGACACCTACCTCGGGAGCCGGGTGAATACCTACGTCGATCCCGACGGCGTTGGCCCCGACGTCGAGTTTCACCACATGGGCCACCAGAACATGTTGCTGGTCATCGAAGAGCTCGACCGCATGTTCGGCGAGATCCCCAAGATGACGGTCGGTGGCTGCAGCGCAGGCGGCGTCGGCTCGCTCAACAACTACCCCTTCATCCGCAATGGCATCGACGGCGTGGGCCAAAGCTATCTCCTTGCCGACAGCGGCCCGATCGTGCCCGGCACCTTGCCGAATGGAATGCCCAGCAACCAGGGCGGCCTCTTCTCCGCGGTGGCGCCGCTTTGGGGCGTCGACACGATGATCCAAGCCCTGCCGATGGGCGCAGGCGAGCGAGTCACAGAGGACTTCGGTGCGGTGAACGCCGTCGTCTCCGAGCTCTTCCCCGACGACCGCCTCTCGATCTCCATCTTCGAGCGCGACTACAATTTCACCGTCAACACGTACCGAAGCGCCTTCCCGATCTTCTCCGAGCCCGAAAGCTCGGTCAACACCGGCGCCGGCCGCACCGAGATCTACCGCCTCGCCTCCGAGGACTTCGAAGCCCTTCGCGTGCAACTCGATGGAATCGAGAACCTCGCCTACTACATGCCGTATTACCGCAACACGAACGACAGCCACTGCCTCACCGTCACCGGCCTCGAAGACGTCGGCAGCTCCGAGCTCGAGTTCATCGGTGCGTTCTTGGAGGACCCCTCCACAGCCACCTACGCCGGCACCGAGATCGACACCGACGGCGGCACGGTCACCTACAAGGACTTCATCGAGCAACTGCTCGATGATTCCGCCCCGCTAGACAGTCACTACGAAGGCACCTGCGAAGGTAAGTTCCAAGTCTGTGGTCTCGACTGCGACGCATACGACGAAGTCATGTGCGAAGCCGTCGCCAACTAAAGGGCCTGTCAGCCGGGGACAGAAGGAACCGGCACCTTGCTGTCGCGGCCGCCGTGCTCTAGCGTGACGTGGAGAGAACCGTTCAAGACGCCTTCCCAGGGTCCTCGCAGCGCCTCGAACGCGCTCTCGTCGAGGTCGATCGAGGCCTCGAGCAGCGCGTCTACGAGCAACTGCCGGTGGTCACCTTCCATGTCCCAGTGCACCACCAAGGCCAGTCCACCCAGCTGGTGCGCTTCGGTCACGAACACATGCGCCTTCGCAAACGCGCGTTCGACAGCTTGCAGCGCTTCCGACGCCGTCCCCCGCATGGTAGCCGTGAGCGCAGATAGCTTCGTCACATCGAGTAGTTTACCCGCAAACTCGAATCACTGCCGGGTCTCAAACCCACACGGTAGATCAGGCGCCTCGTGGTCGACCGTGTGAGTTTTCGCAAGCTACTCCAGCAAGCTGCGGAGCATCCAGGCCGTCTTTTCGTGGAGCTGCAGGCGCTGTGTGCCGAGATCCGCGGTCGCCTGATCCCCCGCGTCTTCGGCGAGCTTGGCCACACCTCTGGCGGTTCGAATGACGGTCTCGTGAGCTTCGACGAGCAACTTCACCATCTCGAGCGCCTTGGGCACTCCGTCGGTGTCCTCCACGCTCGAAAGTCGGCCAAAGGCTGCGTAGCTCCCTGGCGACGGGAAGCCGAGTGCACGGATGCGCTCCGCGATGAGATCGACGGCCATCGCGAGCTCGGTGTATTGCGCTTCGAACATCACGTGAAGGGTCTGGAACATCGGGCCGGTCACGTTCCAGTGGAAGTTGTGAGTCTTGAGATAGAGGGTGTAGCTGTCCGCAAGAAGCTTTGAGAGCTCTTGTGCAAGCTCTTTTCGAGGTCCAGCTGCGATGCCCGTATTGAGGTCCATGATGGGCTCCTTATTCTTTACATTGGTGACTGAGGGATGGGTCTGAAGCTCTGCTTACGCGGCGTCCAGCGTGGGTTCTCCGGGGTTCCAGCCGCACGCCGTGAGCTCACCGGTTTGCAAGGCGTCGAGGACTCGCAAGACTTCGTCCACGTTGCGGCCCACCGACAGGTCATTGACGCTGACGAAGCGGATTACCCCATCGGGGTCGACGATGTACGTGGCCCGCAGACAGACGCCTGCGTCTTTGTGAAGAATTCCCAGCTCGCCAGCCAGTTCCCGCTTGGTGTCGGCAAGCATGGGAAACGGTAGCTCTCGGAGGTCCGGATGGTCGTTGCGCCAGGCAAGATGTACGTAGTGCGTGTCCGTACTGCCCCCGAGTACCTGCGCATCGCGCTTGGCGAACTCGGCATTCTTTCGCCCGAACTCGGCGATCTCGGTCGGGCAAACGAAGGTGAAGTCCATTGGCCAGAAGAAGATGACCTTCCACTTGCCGGGGTACGATCGATTCGTGATCTCTTCGAACTCGCTGCCTGGCTCGGTGCCGACAGACGCCTGAAGCTCGAACTCGGGAAACTGGTCGCCTATGGTTTTCATGTGTCCTCCTTGCTGCCGCGAAGCAGCACTTGGTAATCGTGGATGTCGAAGCCCTCGATCTGATCGACGCGAGACACCTTCACGAGATCCCAGGGGAGGTCATAGATCTTCCCGGTGCGGTCATCGATGATGTGGTGATGCTTGTCGGTATTCGCATCGAACACGAGGCGACCTTCGGTCAGCACTAGCTGGCGCAGCAGTCCCCGCTCGACGAATAGCTTGAGCGTGTTGTACACGGTCGCGCGCGAGACCATCGGGAACGACTCGCTCACGCGCGTCCACACCTCGTCCGCAGACGGATGTTCGTCGGTGCGGAGCACATAGTGCGCAATTGCCAGCCGCTGCGCGGACGGCTTGATGCCATGTTGCTCGAGAAGCGCTGCCTCGTTGGGCTTCATGAGTCTAGATATGGTCTAAATTTAGACGCCGTCAATGGCGAGGCAATGAAAACCAATCATTTCAGACGGCTAGGGGTTTTCCATGCGGTCTCTGTAGTCCCAGGTTCCGACCCACTCGGGCCGAAGACGCACGACGAGCTCCTCGTCCGCGCGACCCAGTAGAAACCGTCCGAGCTTGGACTCGCTGGTGCCGAGGTAGCGGTGAAGCAGTTGTTCGAGCAGCGCCTCAGCTCCGGCTGATTCGAGGCTGGCGGTCGCCTGTCCTCGGACGCCGAAATACGGTGGTTCGTTGGGCGCGATCTCGAAGGCGCAGCGCGGATCCACGCGTAGTCGCTCTGCAATCCGCGCGTCACGGTGCACGGCCCCGAGAATCTCGTCCCCCTGGGCGACAAACCAGAGGGACAGGACGATCGGGAACCCGCTATCGGTATTCGCCGCGAGCCGCATCGGGATCCGAGCTTCCGCCAGAAAGTCCCGGACCTGAGATGCGGTCCACGGGCCGGTTCTTCGAATCGACGCGGTGGGCTCTGAGCTCATGACTTTTCCGATTCCCATGTATCCCGAGCTTGCCGCACTTGTCGCGCTCCGGCGAGCCCCGAAAGCAGCGCACCCTCGATCCGATTGCCGTTCGTCCAGTCGCCGCAGGCCACAATGCCATTCGAGGCATCGAAGAGGCAAGCCACCTCGAGTGGGTTCTCGGCAATGGCGTACCGCCAACGATGAGCCCGCGCCCAGACTGGCCCCCGCGCCGAGACCCCGAGCGCTTCGAAACAAGCGTCGAGCAGCGGCTGCGTGACAGCCTCTGCGGTCTCTTCGAGGTGTTCAGTCGACCATGGTGCGCTCGCGTGAAGCACCCATCGGTCCGGGGTCTCGAGCCGATTGGGCTTACTCGAGGTGCGAGCGATCCAGCTGAGTGGTCCCAGATTGATGAACGCGCCATCGAAGGGGACAGCGAGGGGGGTATCGAAGGCTGCCATCACCGCCCAGCAAGGCTTCATTCGAACCGCGGCGGCGCGGGCGGCGAGCTCGGGCGCAACCTCGCCAAGCAGCGATGCGGTCTGCGCGGGTGGGGCAGTGCAGACCACGACATCATAGGCCCCGAGGCTCTGTCCGTGGATGTCGAACAGCTCGGCCCCACGCGCGCCCGGAACGACACGAGCTACGGTCACCCCGCATCGCACGTCTTGATTGGAAGCGAGGTGCTGAGAGAGCGCGCTCATCGCCGGGGTGCCGACGAAGCGCGGCTGGCTGCCCGAGGGTTCGAACCTGCCGCTCTCTCCGATTGCCACGATCCGGCCGTCCCAACGCTGGGCGACCCCGAGCTTCTCCCAACTCGCAACGAGCGTGGCGAGCTCCGGGTCGCGAACGGTGAAGTACTGTGCTCCATGGTCGAACCCGACCTCGGCGCCTTCGATCTCCGCTCGCCGGGTGGAGGTGCGGCCGCCGGGTGCGCGTCCCTTGTCAAACACGCGAACATCAAAATCTCGACTCTCGAGCGCCGAAGCGCATGCGAGTCCGCTCAGGCCGGCGCCGATCACAGCGACTCGTACCCGCTCACCTCTGTCGCCAAGATTGGGTTGCAACGCGGTCATACCCCGGTCGATGTGAATAGCCTCGACGAACGCCCCGAAGAACCTAGGGTTGGCTCGGGTGAGGTCAACGATGTCCGAAGAATCCAACGCGAAGTCCAATTCGAGAACGGTACTGT
>JBATLA010000609.1:0-5905 GCA_049669945.1 Polyangiales bacterium
TAGATGAACAGCGCGCCGAGGACGATGGCCGACGCCCACGCCCACCAGGCGTGCCCGTGCTCGTGCGCCATCACGCCGAAGGCCTCGAACGGCATGAACGCGTCGTACACGTAGGCGAGCCCGACGCTCCCGAGAACGACGGTGGCGAGGTAGACGCCGAGCACCCGATGGCCGAAGGCGCGTTTGACCGCTCCAATGGTGGCGATGTTGGTCGCCGGGCCCGCCATCAGAAAGACCAGTGCGGCGCCCGTTGGCATGCCTTGCACCACCAAGGCTGCCGCGATGGGAACCGATGCCGTCGCGCATACGTAGAGTGGAACCGCGATCGCCAGCGCCGCGAGCCCGGTGAGCGCGGGGTTCACGTCACCCCACCCCGCCATTGCACCAGGCGGGATCCACACCGTGATCGCCGCCGACGCGACGACACCAAAGACGATCCATTTCCAAATCGGGCGAATCACATCGACCATGTGTTCGAAGAATCCGACGGTGGACTGTGGGGTGGTCGATTCCGCGAGGTCGGAGCCATCTTCGGAGTCGGTCTGGAGGGCTTCGGTCGCCAAGCCGCCGACGAGTCCCATCACCAAAGCACTCACGCATTTAAAAATCGTGAACGGCCAGCCCAGAAACGACGCGCTGACGAGTAAGGAGTCGACGCCGGTTTGCGGCGTGCTGATCAGGAAGCCGACCGCGGCCCCGTCGCTCGCCCCGTCCTTTTTGAGGCCTAGGCCTGCGGGAATCACGCCGCACGAGCAGAGCGGCAACGGCACACCCAGCGCAACGGCCTTGGCCACGCCGTTTGCGCCCCGGAACTGCTTGCGGGCGAAGTCGCGCGGGAGGAGCACGTGCAGGAGTCCCGCAGCCGCGGCTCCAAGGAGAAGCCAAGGCGAGAGCTGCAGCCACACCTCCCACATCGCGTCGAGCATGAGAACGATATGGGTCTAGCCGGGGACCTGCGCAATCCCCCTAGAGCGAGACGTCGCCGAGGGTGTTGCCCTGATAGCCCGCGGCTCGCATCGCCGTGATCAGCGCCGTCGCTGGGTGCGCGCGATTGCCGTTGATGTGCTCGCCAGGCTCGAAGCCGCCGGCGCGGCCGGCGAGCAGCATGACCATGTTCTCAACCGAATGAGTTTGGTTTTGGGAGACGCCATCGTTGAGCTGAAGGCCGTGCCCTGCTTCGGCGGTGAACACAATCATCGAATTGTCGAGCGCGTTGCCGCCCGCTTCGGGCGTGTTGCGAAGCTTGTCGATCAAGTAGGCGTAGTGAGACACATGCCATTGGAGGAGCCCCGCAGACGGAATCTGGCCCCGGTTGTTGGGGTCGCCGTTGTGGCCGACTTCGTGCAAGTCACCACCCACCGACGCCCAGCGTGAGGGGCGGACGGTACCGGGTAGCGTGCCGAGCCCATCGGCGATCGGGCGTGCGTTCATGTGCGATTGAAACGCGGTGATCTGCAGGGACGCGGCACGAGTGAGGTCGCAGACGAACGCCATGTGGATCAAGTCGGCGAACACGCGAGCGCGCGTGTGCTCGTCGCTGTAGCCGGAGCCCGCAGTCACGGAGCCGCTCCCCCCGCCTTCGTGGTTGCCCCCGATCGCTGGATCGGCGCCGGGGTCCGCGGGAACGACACATTGTCCGCTCGCGATCGGCGGCAAGGCACTGATGCGGTTCTCGAGGTCGCGAATCTCGTCGAAGTGCCGCTCGAGACGCTCTTTGTCGGCTCGCCCAACGTTGCTGACGAGCTTTGCGCGCTTGTCGAGCACGAGGTCGAGCACGCTTCGGCGCCCGCGCATCTCGAAGTCGAAGCGCGCGGCTGCGTCGTCACCTTCGGGAACGAAGCTTGTGAACAACGACTGGAAAGCGACCTGCGGGCTCGCCTGCGCTTCGATGCGGGCGCTCCGCCCTCCCCCGGGCCCGTAGGAGATGTACTGACGACCCGCGAAGCTATACCCGCTCACGTAGAAGGCGGGCTGCGCGCGAACGACCAGCGACTTGTGCGTGGTCTGGCCGGCGTTGAGCTCGGCGATCACTTGGTCGGAGGTGACGCCGTTGCAGACGTACTCGGCAGTAGTGGACCGCGTGCCAGAGAGCAGAGGGCTGCTCCCGCCGCCGTGGAAATCTCGGTACGCACCGCCCGTGGGCACCGCGCTCCCATCCGACGAACCGGCGTTGAAGGGAATCGCTAGGTTGGAGATCATGGTGAAGTCGTTCTGCATCGCTTGAAGAGGAAGCAGTGGCGTGGTCAGGGCGTACCCCCGCCCGTAGCTCGTATCGGCGATGTAGTGGCCAGTCTCTGTGATGTTCTGACCGTCGACGCGGCTGGTGTTCTTCGCGTAGTTGTCGCCGCCGAGCGCCTGACCCGCGAAGAGGATGGCGTAGCGGGCCGGGTGTGTCTGCGCCGAGCTCTGCCGAGCGGGGAGCATGCATTCGAGGAGTGGGAGCGACACGGCCGCCCCGGCCATGCCTCGAAGGATCGCTCGACGATCGATCTTCATCGCCATGCTTAGAGCCTTTCCTCGGCCCGCCGCGCGAAGCGGTCGGACGCAATGAAGTCGACGATGAACGTCCTGAAGTCGTGGTTGCCAGAGCGGAAAGACTCCGTCATCTCCTGTAGGAGCACGGCTTCGTAGGAGCTTGTCTCTCGACCGAGCGCGAATGTGAGAAACTGCTTCACGGCGCACGCATCGACGTAGTCGTTCTCGACCAAGAGCTCGGAGAGCTCGCCCGGGCCGTTGAACGCGCCGACGCCAGCAATCTCTCCAGCGCCGTCGATGATGCACTCCGGCAGGCCTTCGTCGTGCTCGCGGTATCGGCCGGCAACGTCGAAGTTCTCGAGGCCGAAACCGATCGGATCCATGAGGCTATGGCAGCCGGCACAGCTACTCGATTGGTCCCTGTGCTCGGCGTAGCGCTCGTACTTGCAGATCGCGTCCATGCCGCCCCCAGGCGGCTGGTCGGCGTCGACGTTGGGTGGCGGCCGTGGAACGTCCTCACACATCAGTCGCGTGCGAACGAGGATGCCGCGCTGCGTGGGGCTGGTGTCTTCGAACTTGCTGAAGGCCGCGAGGAGAGCGCCGTGACCGAGGATCCCCGCGCGGCCGGTTCCCTCATAGGAGACCCAGCCTTCTCCGCCGTCGGGGCGCGGAAGACCGTAGTGGTCCGCCAACGCGTCATCGACGAACGTCTCGTCCATCGTGAAGAGGCGGAGATAGCTGCCGGGCTCGTCCAATACGACCCGATCGATGAGGGCGGAGGTCTCACGATTGAATGCGGCCACGAGCTCCGGCGTGTGCGGAATCGAGCGGTATCCGAGCCACATCGCGTGGAACCGATGAAGCTGTGAACGCGCTTTGTCGTCCGCGAGCATCCGCACAGCCTCGGCGCGCCGGCCGTCAGCTGTGTTGAGCGTGCCGTCCGCGGCCGCTGCGAAAAGCCCATCGTCCGGCATGGTTGCCCAGAGCAAGTACGACATGCGGTTCGCGATCTCGTAGCCGCTCAGCTCGAGCAGCCCGGGCTCGCTACCGGGCGTACCTCCCTCGATGCGGTAGAGAAGCTCGGGGTCTTGTACAGCAGCGGAGACAGCAAGCTCGATCGCCGTGTAGAAGTCGTTGTCGACGACTGCGTTGTCCTCCGAAGCGAACTCCAGCAAAGGAAGATAGGCGTCGACGTCGTCTGCAGTGATCGAACGGCGAAGCGCACGCGGCAGGAACACACCGAGGAACTCTCGAAAACATGCGTCGTCGCCATCGTTCGCGGGCGCGCATGGAACGAGCGCCGCTCGCCGCGCCGGGTCGGCGACTGCACGTTCTGCGACTTCCTCGGCCAGCACCTCGAGCGAAGTGATGAGCGCATCCGAGGCTTGCTGAATGGTGTAGTCATTGTCGAACGGACGGAACTCGTCCTCGTTGAGGTGGCGCGCCGCAGGAGCCGTGTCTTCGCCGAGCAAGTCGCGGAGCGTGTTGTCGAGCTCGGCCTGCGTGAGCCTTCGCGCGCCGCTCTCCATGGCGAGAAGCGGATCGATCGATGGCGGCCCGGCGCTGTCACCCCTTTCGGGGCCGTCCGTTTGGCCGATCTCGCCCGCGCAGGCCGTGAGGCAGGCCAGCGCGATCACCCCAGCAATCCGTGGAAGCATCGCTATCAATGTTCCAGGCGAGCAGAAGCGAGTCGACTGTTTTTCACCCTAAAGTGTGATAGATCGCTCGAGCTCCGACTAGAACGCGCGTTACAGGCTCTAAGAGACTGTAATTGCAGTGGTTATTGGGGTGGTGCGTGTCCCCGGGGAGGGAGGAGGGCGCGGAGCTCCATGGAGGCTGGGCGGGGGGTGCCTCGAAGCCAGGCGACGCCGCCCTGTTTGAAGCGGAGCCAGGGGCCGTGGGGGTCGCCCGTCGTCAATAGCGAGAGCACGTCGCTCATCCAGGGCTCGTGGCCGACGCAGGCGACCCTCTGCCCCTCGAGCGACGCGAAGAACTCGGGCCTCGGGAACTGGGCGAGCTCCTCGGTGGCGATGAGCGGGCCTTTGGTGATCGGTTCGAGGAGCTCTCCGGTCTGCGCCGCGCGCAGCCAGGGGCTGTGGTAGACGCAGTCGAACTGAAAGCCGGCGCGGTGAAGGCTTGCGACCACCGCCTCGAAGCGGGCGCGGCCCTTGTCGGTGAGCTGCCGGTCTGTGTCGAGCAGATCCGCTCTTCGCTCTTCGGCGATCGCGTGTCGAATGAGAAACAGATCCATCGTGGATTACTCGATTTCGAAGCCGGTGAGCTTCAAGCCGACGGGCTTGACCCGGCGTTGCTCTCGTTCGAGGTCGGCCCGCGCGAGGGGATGCGCGTCGAGCCACTCCTCGTTGAACGTGAGCGTTAGCTTGTTGTCCGCAGCGCTGAGGTGCGGAAGCGAGACGACTTCGGGATCCCGGTTGCGGTTGAGCAAGACGGCGAGCCGAAGCAAAGCGCAGAGCTTCTTTGCGCGGAATTGTAGCTCCTCGGGAAGTGCCGCGAAGAACCCGTTGTCGAGCTTGCGGCGATGACCGCGGATCAGCGCGGCAACCAATGCCTGCTCGTCGCGAGCAAAGCCAGGCAGATCGGATGCAGCGACCAAGTACGCGCCATGCTTGTGATGGCCCGTGTAGTTCACGGCGAGGCCGATTTCGTGCAGCTGGGCCGCCCACGCGAGGGCGTGCGCTGCATCCTCCGTGCGCAAGTCCCAATCGTCGACCACCTGACCGAGCAAGCCAAGGGCGGTGGCTTGGACCCGATCGGCATGCGCCTGGTCGATCGAGTAGCGCTTGGCGAGCATTGCGATCGTGCGATCACGGGGGTCCTCGTCCTGGAGGCGGCCCATCATGTCGTAGAGCAAGCCTTCGCGGAGCGCCGTGGGCGACACATACATCTCGTCGAGGCCAAGTCGATCGAACACCGTGCTCAGGATCGCGACGCCGCCGGCGAGAACTGGGCGCCGGTCCGCTTCGAGGCCGGGAAGCTCGAGCTTGTCGAGTCGTCCCGCGGTCAACATGGCCTCCTCGAGCTTGGCGAGACCCTCCGCGGTGATCGTGCCGTGCGCCCAGCCTGCTTCGCTCAAAATCGAGGCGATCGAGCGGATCGTGCCTGACGCGCCGATCGCGCGCTCCCACCCTTGCTCGCGCAAGCGAGCCTCGACCGGTTGAAGTTCGAGGCCGGCGGCAAGCTTCGCGTTGTTCATGCGCTTGCGGCTGATCTTGCCGTCGCGGAAGAACTGCTTGGTGAAGCCGACGCAGCCCATGAACATGCTGTGCACCGACACCGGCTCGAACGCGTCGCCGATGATGAACTCAGTGCTCCCTCCACCGATGTCGACCACGAGCCGCCTCGCCGGAGCGCCGGCGATCCCATGCGACACGCCGAGGTAGATCAGGCGCGCCTCTTCACGGCCTGGGAT
>JBATLA010000610.1:0-8546 GCA_049669945.1 Polyangiales bacterium
CGGTGGAGGCGGGGAGAAGTACGTCGAACGCCACCTCTCGCGTGGGCGCATCCTTCCGCGCCAGCGCATCGAGATGCTGCTCGATCGTGACAGCTATTTCTTGGAGATCGCGCCGCTCGCGGGCCACGCGATGAAAGGCGAAGTCAGCGGCTCGGCGGTCGTCGGCGGCGTCGGGGTGGTGAGCGGTGTCGAATGCTGCCTCGTCGCAAGCGAGGCAACCGTGAAGGGCGGCGCGATCACCCCGATCAGCATGCTCAAGACCGGACGGCTCGCCGAGATCTGCGAGCAGAACCGTTTGCCCGGGATCAGCTGCATCGAGTCTGCTGGCGCAGACCTTCCCAAACAGGATCAGATCTTCGTTCCAGGCGGTGCTGGCTTTCGTCACCTCACGCGGCGATCGGAGGCGCGCATCCCCACTGTCTGTCTCGTGTTCGGAAGCTCGACGGCCGGCGGGGCATACATGCCTGGCATGAGCGACTACGTCGTGATGGTGAAAGAGCAAGCCCAGGTGTACCTCGCCGGGCCGCCCCTGGTGAAGATGGCCACCGGCGAAGAAACCGACCACGAGGAGCTCGGTGGCGCCGAGATGCATTCGACGATCAGCGGCGTGTCGGATTATTTGGCGGAGGACGAGGTGGACGCGATCCGGTTGGGTCGCGAGATCATCGCGCACCTAAACTGGGAGAAGCACGGCTGGCTGCGCCCAAGGCCGGTCGAGGCACCGCTTCACGACCCCGACGAGCTTCTCGGGATCGCCTCATCCGACATTCGAGTTCCGTTCGATCAGCGCGAGGTCATCGCGCGCATCGTCGATGGCTCTCGTTTCAGCGAATTCAAGCCACTCTGGGGCAAGACGATGCTTTGCGGCTGGGCGCACGTGCACGGCTATCCGGTTGGCATCATCGCCAACAACGGGACCATCTTCAGCGACAGCGCCAACAAAGGAGCCCAGTTCATCCAGCTTTGCAATCAATCCAACGTACCGCTCGTGTATCTACAGAACACGACCGGCTTCATGGTTGGCAAGCAGTACGAACAGAACGGGATCATCAAGCACGGTGCGAAGATGATCAACGCAGTCTCGAACAGCACCGTTCCCGCGATCACAATCATGACTGGCTCGAGCTACGGCGCGGGCAACTACGCGATGAGCGGGCGTTCGTATTGTCCGCGCTTCCTCTTCACATGGCCGAATCACAAGATTGCCGTGATGGGGGGCAAGCAGCTTGCCGGCGTGCTCGACATCATCCAGCGCGATGCCGCGGCGAAGAAGGGCATCGAAGTCGATGAGCAGAGATTGCAGGTGGCAAAGATGATGACCGAGAAGATGATCGAGGATCAGTCCTCGGCGCTCTACGCGACCGCGCGTCTTTGGGATGATGGCATCATCGATCCGCGGGATACGCGGTCCGTGATCGCGATCTGCCTCTCGGCCGCGTACAACGCCCCCGTAGAGGGGACCACCTCGTGGGGTGTCTTCAGGCACTAGGGAGCAACAGCGCGTTGACCAAGACCATTCAAAAGATTCTGATCGCCAACCGAGGCGAAATCGCGCGTCGCATCATGCGGACCTGCCGCAAGATGGGCATCTCCACAGTGGCCGTCTACTCAGACGCAGACGCAGCCATGCCGTTCGTGGCCGAGGCCGACGAAGCCGTCCGATTGGGGCCAGCTCCAAGTACGGAGAGCTACCTTCGGATCGACAAGATCCTCGAAGCGGCAGCCCTCACAGGGAGCGACGCCATTCATCCGGGCTACGGGTTCCTCGCGGAGAACGCTGCATTTGCCGACGCGTGCGCGGAAGCCGGCGTGATCTTCATTGGCCCGACTCCCGATGCGATTCGGTCGATGGGGTCGAAGCGCGAGGCCAAGGCGCTCGTCGCGAAGGCGGGGGTGCCCGTCATCCCCGGGTACGACGGCGCAAATCAGGATCCGGCGGTGCTTGCTGAGAAAGCGATCGAGGTTGGCTTCCCCGTGCTTCTGAAGGCGAGCGCGGGCGGTGGCGGCAAGGGTATGAAGCTCGTTCGGGAAGAAGCCGGGCTCGCAGACGGGATCGCTTCGGCCGCGCGCGAAGGACTGAGCGCGTTTGGCGACGGCACGTTGCTCGTCGAGAAGTACATCGACGACCCGCGTCACGTCGAGATCCAGATCCTCGGCGACGGCCATGGAAACCTCATCCACTTGAACGAGCGCGAATGCTCGATTCAGAGGCGCCATCAGAAGATCATCGAGGAAGCTCCGTCGCCCGCGCTCAATGCAGCGCTCCGCCAGCAGATGGGGGAGGCCGCTGTTCGATGCGGCAAAGCGATCGGCTATCAGAATGCCGGCACCGTCGAGTTCATCCTCGCGCCGGACCGGGGCTTCTATTTCCTCGAGGTGAACACCCGCCTACAGGTCGAACACCCGGTGACGGAATGCCTGACTGGCTTGGATCTAGTCGAGGAGCAGATTCGAGTCGCGCAGGGTGAGCCACTTCGTACTTCTCAGGAAGCAGTGCGCTTCGAAGGCGCGGCGGTGGAGGTACGCCTCTATGCTGAAGACCCATCGGCTGGCTTCCTTCCGCAAAGCGGCAAGGTGGTCGACTGGGATCTCCCCTCGGTTGAAGGACTTCGCGTCGATAGTGGGGTCGAAACCGGAAGCGAGGTTGGCATCCACTACGATCCGATGCTGGCCAAGATCATCACTTCGGGTGAAACGCGTGACATCGCGCTTCAGCGTATGCGGGGCGCGCTGCGCTCGCTCAGCGTCCAAGGCCTGACCACGAACCGCGAATTCCTGCTTCGCGTCCTCGATCACCCGGCGTTCATCGCCGGCGAGATCGACACGCATTTCATCGAGCGCCATCTCGGAGATGGGCTCGCGGATGAGCCCTCCGAAGTCAATTCCTTGCGTGCCGCCGTGGTCGCTGCGCTTGCGGAACAGCAACAGCGCGACCTCGAGCGCGAGCTCGTCCCGGACGTGCCCTCCGGGTGGCGCAACAACTACCACAGCCCGCAGTGGGTCGAGTACGCGGCCGGAGAACGCGACCTCCGCGTCGAGTACCGCCACCTCGGCGACAACCGTTTCAGCGTCTCGGTCGGGGACGAAGCCCGCGACCTGAGCGTCGTTTCTTGGGAGCCGCCGTACCTCACCTTCGAGGACGGAGCGCACCGGCAGCGCGCCCGCGTCGTCTTCGATGCCGATCGGGTCTTCGTGCACAGCGCCGGCTTCGATGCCACGCTGCACCGCAAGCCACGGTTCCCTGACAAGCTGCTGGCCGTCCCAGCGGGTGGCTGCATCGCCCCGATGCCGGGCAAGGTCATCGAGCTCCGTGTCGCCGAAGGAGACAGCGTGCAGGCCGGTCAGGTGCTCCTCATCATGGAAGCGATGAAGATGGAGCACACGGTTACCGCGCCCCACGACGGCACGGTAGCCCAGGTTTCCGTCGCGGCGGGCGATCAGGTCGATGCCGACGCTTTGCTCGCGGTCGTTGAGCCGGCTTGAGCCGCGCTCAGGCAGCGTCTAGGTCAGCGATGAGCTGGTCGCCGCTCAGCTGATTGGCTGACGCACCATCGTAGAACTGCATCAGTCCCGCGCGCTGATAGTGCGGCTTGATCCGGTCGCTCATCAGACCGATCTCGCGGAGGTTCGGGACGAGTCTCTTGAACATCACTTGCCGGAAGAGGGCAAACCCAGGCGACTCCGTGACGAACTTGGCCCACTCCTTGCGGCTGAGCTTGTGCTCGAACCACTCCTCGTAGACCTCGAAGGAGAGGAAGCGGTTGCGCATGAGAATCGCCACCTCGAAAGCCCAATCCTCGCGCTCGGCTCGTTCCGCGTCGCTGAGCTCGTTGCGAATGTGGTCGCGAAGCGCGAGGACCCCGTAGTGAACGTGCCGCGCCTCGTCTTGAATGACCATCTTGAGAAGCTGCTTGAGCACCGGCTCGTTGGTCATCTGGTACATCGTGCCGAACGCACCGAGCGCCAGACCTTCGACCATGATCTGCATGCCGAGGAACTTCACATCCCAGCGAGAGTCCTGGATTAGCGCGTCGATGATGACGAACAGGTTGTCGTTGATCTGATACAGCTTGTTGAGCTTCGTATCGAGGTAGCGGTGGAACACTTCGACGTGGCGACCCTCGTCTACGACCTGCGTCGCGCCGTAGAGCTTTCCGTCGAAGAACTGCACGGCTTCCGTGACCTGCGCGGCGGCGAAGAGCGCGCCTTGCTCTCCATGAAGGAACTGGCTGAGCATCCAGGAGGCGACACTCGCATTGAGCCTTCGCTCCTCGAGGTCGGTCAACCGAATGCCAGCCCTGCGAAGCGCCTCGTAGTCCATGAACTTGGGCGGAAGGATCGGTTTTTCCGGATTCTCCGGGTCGACGTCGATGTGCCACGGCAGGTCGTCGCCGTTCCACTGACCTTCTTTCGCTCGCTGGTAGAGCTCGCGCATCTCCGGTTGGTCGTTCGGATACGTCCAATCGAAGTACACCCGGTGGTTCGACGGCATCGTCGTCGGAACGCCCTGCTTACCTCGTTGAAGGATCAGCCCTCGCACCCCGGACGGCGCCATCGACCGCAGCACCTTGGCATTGTTCGTTGCCGTCATGAGCTGAACGGCTTCGACGTACGGCTCGAGCCGGCGCCGGATCTCGTGGGGCAGGTTGTCGAGGACTTTGTCACTGAGCATGGTCAGCTCCTTCCTTAGAGCACGTTCGCGAAGAATTCTCGAATCTTGGTTGAATGTAAACGCATGATGTAGTGATCGAGGATCGGAACGACCGCCTCGATCATGATAGCGACCTTTTCGGGGGGCAGGTCGGAAAGTCGTGAAAAGACCAAGCGAACCTCTTCATTGAGGAGCTCGGTGATGGCGTCCTGGTAAAGCGCCATGTCTTCGACTCGGAAGCCGAGGTCGGGCGTGAACCCAAGGGATCGGACCTGCCCGAACACCTCGAAGATCCAGACGTCGGCGGCGGCGATTCGGAGTGCGCCGTCCGTACGTGCTCCGCCCACCAATCCGAGCTTGAACGCGCTCTCCACATCGGCAGCGTCGATGCCCGTTTTATCGGCGATTTCTTGCGGGGTGAGGGTGGGGCTGCGGTCGTCGCTCGTCTTGAGCGATTCTGCCATCTGGTCTTTCACACCCGCGAGGAACGCATGCTGACGCGGAGAAAATACCCCGTCCTCGCCATCGAAGAGCGCTTTGATCGCCTTCAGGGGCAAGAACTGTTCGTGCTGAAGCTTCTTGATCAGTCGCAGGCGCTCGATGTGCTCCTCGGTGTACCAGGCCATGTTGCGACCGGTCTTGCGTCCCGGAGGAAGCAGCCCTTGCTGGATGTAGAAGTGGATCGCCTGTCGCGGAAGCCCGGACGCCTCGCAGAGATCTTTCATGCGATAGCACCAAAGATCCGGGTCGGGACCGAGCGCTTCGGCCGCGGAGGTCACGAGCCTTCCACCTCGACGCTCGCTGAGCCGAGCGGACGTCCGACACAGGCGAGCACGTATCCTTGCTCTCGCTCCGCACGGGTCAGGCAGTTCGGCTCTTCCATTTCGACATCGCCGTCCGTCACACGCACACGGCAGGCGCCGCATCCGCCCATTGCGCATGAAAACGGCATGTCGATCCCTGCGGCAAGGCCCGCCTCCAGAATGGTTTGCCCGGGCTCAATCTGAACACCGTGCTCGCGCCCGGCCCGAGAGACCACCACACGCTCGGTCTTGTTACTCCCTCCAACCCGAGAGCGCGACTCGGGACTGGTGAACCGCTCTTCCGCGATCCGGCCCGGATCGATGCCCCGCCGTGCCAACACCTCGTGCGCTGCGTCCATCATCGGCGTCGGGCCACAGATGAAATAGCGTTGAACCCCGTCATCGTGGATCTCGAGAGCCTCGAGGCGCGACTCGAGGATGTCGCCGGACAGCAGTCCACTCTCGCCGGTCCACCATTCCGGCGGATCTTCGAGGACGTGGTCGACGGTCAATCGTTTGCCGTGCTCTTCGCAGAGTGCGGCGAGCCTGTCGCGGAAGATCACGTCGTCCCATCCGCGGTTGCCGTAGATCAGTGTCACGCTGCTGTCGGGCTCGACGCGAAGCACGGTTTCCAAAATGCTCATGATGGGCGTGATGCCGCTACCGCCCGCGATCATCACGAGGTGCCGCTGGTTGACGGCCCGTGGCTCCACCGTGAAGTTCCCAGAGGGACCGAGTACGTGGAGCTCCGCGCCTTCGGCGATCGTGTCGTTCAGGAGGTTGCTCACGCGGCCGTCTTGGATGCGTTTGACCGTGATGTGGCGCGCGACGTCCGGGAGGCAGGGGCTCGCCAACGAATAGGCGCGCCGCAGGCGTTCGCCGTCGACGTGGACGTCGACGCTAAGGAACTGCCCCGGCCGGAACACCAATGGGGATCCGTCCTTCTCGGTGACGTAGATCGACACGGCGTCGGCGGTCTCTCGAACGACGTTCACGACGTTCAACGGGCGGGCCATGTTGGGGGCCTTGCGCGGAAGCGAAACCACATCCCCCCCAGCGGGCTTGGGGCGCTCGATCACCGGGGGAGGGGTCTTGCCCAAAATCAGACGGTCGCGAAGCATGCCGACGTCGCGCCCCGCAGCGCGAAGCTTGTTGGCGAGGCCGCGCGGCAGCAGGCTCAGGGGATCGACTTCGTCGAGGGGCTGCGGCACCTCGATGTTGGAGACGACGGGCGCAGGCGTTCTGCCGCTCGTCCGATCGAGCACCATCCGCGCGTCGAGCCGCGTTTGCTCGATCCAAGGCGTGAAGGCCTTGGGCAATGCCCGAGCGGCGAGCGCAGCCGCTGCATCGAGGCGACCTGCACGGCGGCGATTTCCCTCCATCGGCCTCAGAGTGCCGAAAGTGCGAAGGAGTGTCAAGTGTGACTAGACACTTGACTCGATCGCCGCGCTATAGTCAGGGAGTCGAATGATTTCGGGCCCTATCATCTCGGCAGAGCAGGCCGTCACCCATCTCGCAGGGGCTGTGGTTCTGGACGCCAGGGCAGGGGCCACCGCCCGGGCCGACTATCTCCAAGGCCATGTTCGAGGCGCCTCTTACGTGGACTTGGAGACCGATCTGTCGGAGGTCGGC
Organism: Polyangiales bacterium; assembly: GCA_049669945.1. GTDB lineage: Bacteria > Myxococcota_A > Polyangia > Polyangiales > Houyiibacteriaceae > SG8-38. Next base: position 7,087 of record JBATLA010000610.1, read on the forward strand.
GATCCGCGAGCGGGCGGCCGCCACCCGTTGCCCGCCCTCGACGCCTGGTTCGCGCGGCTCGGGGCATTTGGGATCAGTCCCTCGACGCCGGTTTTGATCTACGACGCCATGAACGGCGGGATGGCGGCCGCCCGCGCCTGGTGGATGCTCGACGCGATCGGTCACCAAGCTCTTGCGGTCGTCGATGGTGGTTGGGCCGCCCTGCGAGAGGCGGGAGCGTCCACCGAAAGCGGAGACACACCGCGCCCCAGTCCCGTGAACCCGTATCCGACCACGATTCGGCAGTGGCCGACCGTCGATGCAAGCTTCGTCGACCGCGCGCGCAGCGACGCCGCCTGGCGTGTGATCGATGCGCGCGCCCCGGAACGTTACGCGGGCGAGTCGGAGCCGATCGATCCGTTGGCGGGTCACATCCCGGGCGCGCACAACCTCCACTGGCAGACGCAAGTCGACGACGCCGGCATGCTTCTCGACCCGGCGCTACTTCGCGCGCGCTACACTGAGGTTCTTCGCGACGTCCCGCCCGAGCGAGTCATTTGCTACTGCGGTTCCGGCGTCACCGCCTGTCACCTGCTCCTCGCGATGTCCGCATCTGGCCTCCGCGGAGCAGGACTCTACGTCGGCTCGTGGAGCGAATGGTGCCGTACGCGCGAAGGTGCTACTTGAGCTCGGTGACGAACGCGGTTTGGGAGTTCCCGTTGACCTTGCCTCGTAACGCGTTCACCGCGCGGGAGGTTCCACGCGCGGGAGACATCTGGCGCCTGTGCCAGGATGTGGCGACGCTTGCGTCCATCCGGTCCGGGTGGCCGCCGTCGCGTTTCCGCGATGAACGCGTGGCCTTCATCGTCTACCGCATGACGATGGTGCACGATACCGCCACGCCGTACGGCGCTATGCTCGATGCGAAAACCTGGGTTTCGCGCTTGCGACGTCGCACGCTCTGTACGCGCGAGGTTCGAGTGCGGACGGGCGGTCAGCGTGTTGCCGCTGCGACGCAAGAGTGGGTGCACGTCGACTTCGACACGCTCAAGCCAAAGCAAGGGTCGCCGGAAGCCGCGGCGGCGTTTGCAGAGACCGACATCGAACCGTCGATCGACTTGCCGCAGTTCGACGAAGCGCTCGGAGCGTCGGACGAGCTTCGCTTCACCATGTGGCAAACTTGGGCCGACCCGCTCGCGCATGCGAATCACCCGGCGTACGTCGATTGGTGCGACGAAGCGACGAGCCGGCACATGCACGCTGCCGGCCTCGACCCCCTACTGCTTCGCCCCATCGCAGAGCGCGTTGCATACAAGAGCGCCGTCCTGCCTGGTGAGGAGGTCCTCGTTCGAACGAAGCGGATCGGCGTCATCGGAACCGAAGCCGTCGTGCTGCAACATCATATGGAGACCGCGCGGGGCCCGGCCGCCGAGGCGACGACCGTGCGTGGCTTGGCCGAGGGCAGCGGCGAAGCGCTCGTT
>JBATLA010000611.1:0-2554 GCA_049669945.1 Polyangiales bacterium
GGGTGGACGTGCGGGTGGTGGCTGCGACCAACAAGTCGCTCGAGGCCGAGATCGAGGCCGGACGATTCCGCGCCGACCTCTTCGACCGGCTCAACGTGGTGCCTCTGCGGGTTCCCGCGCTCCGCGAGCGCCCCGGCGACGTACAGATGCTCGCCGAGCACTTCCTCGCCCTCGCCTGCGAGACACACGACCGACCGGGCAAGAAAATGTCCGAGGGTGCGATGGCCCTGCTCAGCGCCTACTCGTATCCGGGCAACGTTCGCGAGCTGCGGAACCTGGTCGAGCGGCTGGTGATCCTCACCCCTGGCGAAATCGTCACCGAGGCGGAGGCGCGGGCACTGCTGCCGATCGGGGCCGCGGGGCCCGCTCAGACCTATTTTCGGGCGGAAACACCGCTTCGCGAGATGCTCGAAGCCGTCGAGCGGGACCTGATCACCCAGGCGCTCCGGCACCGTGGCGGACACGTGACGAAGACCGCCGCCGACCTCGGCCTCGAGCGCAGCCATCTCTACAAGAAGATGCGCTCGCTCGGGATCCGAAAGCCGGACGCCGAGTGACATTGCGTTCCTCGCCTCGCCAACATACAGATCACCCTACCCCCCGAGGCCACCTTGCTCGATAACCTTCTCCCCATCGATCCCGAAGTCGCCGCCCGCGTCGAGGCGCTAGACCTCCGATTCAACAAGTTCGGGGTCGATCCCTACGGCATCGACAAGAACGACTTGATTCGATTCGTGTCGGCGTTCGTCTGGATCTATCGATTCTACTTCAAGGTCGACGTCTACGGGCTCGACAACGTGCCGTCTCGCGGGCGCGGTATTCTCGTTGGCAATCACTCGGGCGGCGTTGCGATCGACGGCGCGATGGTGATGGGCTCGATGCTGCTCGATGCGGAACCACCGCGGCTTCCTCACGCGATGATCGACAAATTCATTCACGAGTTCCCTGGTGCATCCCAGGTCATGGCCCGGACCGGTCAGTTCACGGGAAATCCCGATCAAGCGGCGCGCTTGCTCCGCGACGAGCGCCTGCTTCTCGTGTTTCCCGAGGGCGCCAGGGGCACCGCGAAGCTCGCGAAAGACGCGGATTCCTTGGTCGATTTCGGAACCGGCTTCATGCGACTCGCGCTCGAAACCGGGAGCCCGATCATCCCGCTTGGGTTCGTCGGTGGCGGCGAAGCGCTGCCGACCGTCGCTAATCTCAAGCGCCTCGGGAGGCTGATGGGCGTCCCCTACATTCCGGTGACGAAGTGGGGCTTTCTCGTTCCCAAGCCGACGCGGTTTCAGTTGCTTTACGGAAGGCCAATGACGTTCGAAGGCACGGGGCACGAACGTGACGAAGTCGTGAGCGCCATGGTCGGCCAGGTAAAGGAGCGAATCCACGACTTGATTCACCAGGGCCGCGCCCTCAGAGAGAAGAGGATCGCTGAGGAAGATCTCGTGTTGTGATGAGGGTTCTGGTGACAGGCATTTCGGGTAAGCTCGGACGTTTGGTCGGGCTCGAGCTCTTGCGCCGAGGCTACGATGTCGTCGGCATCGATCGGCGCCCCTGGCCCGAGGGACCGCCCGAGATCGAGGTTCACCAGGTCGACATCCGAAAGCGCCCCGCCGAAGACGTGTTTCGAACCTATCGCCCCGATGCTGCGATTCACATGGCGACCGTCACGCACCTGGTGCACCAAAGCCCAGACCGGATGCGCGTCAACCTCTACGGCACCCGCGCGTTCATCCACCACTGCCAGAGCTACGGCGTCAAACAGGCCGTTTTTGTCGGTCGACACACGTTTTATGGCGCTGCCGCCGACTCCCCGCTCTACCACACGGAGGACGAGCCCCCGATCTCGGCGCATGCGTTCCCCGAGCTCGCCGACCTCGTGGCTGCAGACCTCTACGCGGCCTCGGCGCTCTGGCGTTACCCGGAGATCGCGACCGCAGTCTTGCGCATCGTGTACACCCTCGGCCCGAGCCGTCACGGAACGCTCGGAACGTTCTTGAAGGGGCCGACCGTCCCCTTGGTGATGGGCTTCGACCCGCTGTTCCATTTCATTCACGAGCTCGACGCCGCGGAAGCCATCGTCACCGCGCTTGCGCACAAGCTACACGGCATCTTCAACGTCTCCGGTCCAACCCCGGTGCCGCTGTCCACGATCGTGAAAGCCGCGGGTCGGCGAGCGCTCCCCATGCCTGAAATGCTGTTCAAGATGGGCCTCGGGCGGCTAGGGCTCCCGCTGCTCCCCGCCGGCGCGATCGACCACTTGAAGTACCCGATCGTGGTCGACAGTGAAGCCTTCCGCCGAGCGACAGACTTCCGCTACTCCTACGACGAACGAGAGACCATCAACAGCTTCCGCACGGCGAACTGACGACCGCGAGCCGGAACGGCGAAGCCCGGCGCGTAGCGCCGCCAAGGTATTGCGCAGCGTGGGGCGCAGAGGCACGCTGCTCACTCGCGTGAGAGTGATACTGAGACTACGGGTGGGGGTGGGCGGGTGGATATAACAAAAACCTCCCGACGCCATTCGCTGGCGCTGACGCTGACGCTGACGCTGACGCTG
>JBATLA010000612.1:0-7609 GCA_049669945.1 Polyangiales bacterium
CGCCCGTGCCTGCGGTCCCGCCGGAACCCGCATTGCCGCCCGTGCCATCGTCGCTGCAACCGGTGAGCGCCAGAGCGCCGCCCAAAACCACTAGCATCATGATTCGCATGTTCATTTCTCCTCGCCTCCCCAGCCCTCGGGTGCGTGCCTCGATTCGCTTGATACCACTTCGAGCCTCGTGCGCACAGATTGCGCAAACACCGCCGTGCGCCCTCGTCTTCGCAGTCGGCTACGCGTGCACCTGCGGTGCCGCCTCTCCCGAGCGCTCAGAGGCCAGCCGCGGCGGGCTTGCTGGGCGGTTGGCTTGGGGTCGACACGTCGTAGATGTCCATCAACTGCATGCGCGTAGCTTCCAGTCGACTGAGCATGATCGCGGAGAAGCGTTTCATCAGCTCGTAGCCGAGCCCCGAGTCACGCTCGATCCGCTCGCGGAGGCGAGCGGCGTCGAGCGCGATGGCCTTTGTCTCCTGGACGGCGCGAGCGTGGTAGTGCCATTCGTACGGCCGGAACAGCCATGACCAGCCGAGCACTTCGCCAGGACCAACCGTCTGCACGGTCAACACGCCCCGGTGAGGTGTTTCCATGTCGATGGCCACACGCCCCTCCTGCAGGATCATGAACCGATCGGCAGGATCGCCCTCCGCGTAGATCGTATCGCCGGCGCCGAACCGCATGTCCTTGGCGCAGTCCGCAATCATGGCGACGTGGTCATCGCTCAGATCCGCGAAGAGCGGCGTCGCCTTGAGCACCGTTTGAAAGAATTCGACGGATGACATGCGTTCCTCCCTTCGTGCCGTGGTCCGGTCGACCATAGAGGCGAGGCCGATTTAAATCAACAAAAATTTAACGTTAAATGCTTGACGAATGTCCGCAGCCGGCGCTAGAGTCCGGCCCCGAACGAAAAGAGGGCTCTTTCATGAGCGAGAAGCTCGAAAATCGACCCCAGACCCGGCTTCCCGATCCCGTCATCCGCCGGCTCCCTCGGTACTTGATCGGGGCGCAAGAGCTGGAAGCCAGCGGGGCGACGTGGGTGTCCTCTGTCGAGCTCGGTCATGCGCTCGGGCTGACCAGCTCGACGGTGCGCCAGGATCTCTCGCATCTCGACGTCGAAGGCGTATCGAAGCGCGGCTACGAGATCGCCCAGTTGTCGTCGGCCCTGACACGCACACTCCGAGCCGACCGCAAGCATCGGGTGGTGCTCGTCGGCGCCGGCTTCTTGGGCCGCGCCATCGCGCTCCACGGCGATCTAACGCGCTACGGGTTCGAAGTTGCTGCGGTGATGGATGTCAATCCCGAGATCATCGGAACCTCCATCGGTAACCTGAAGGTTCAGCCGATGAGCGCGCTGCCGGACGCCGTTGCACGCGAGCACATCGATATCGGCGTGATTGCTGTGCCGGCCCCCGAGGCGCAGGCGGTGGCCGATGCTTTGGTCGCGATGGGAATCTTGGCGTTGCTGAACCTCGCTCTCGTACAGCTCAAGGTTCCGGACAGCGTACAGGTCGTCGAGGAGCGAATCGTCGTCAGCCTGCAAGAGCTTGCTTACCGACTGCGTACCTCCGACGGCGAACGGAACGTCGGGGCTAGCTAGATCCGAAACACGGAAGGGGTATCTCATGGGCATCAAGCTCGTCACGCACGCCATCCTGAACACCTGGGTGGACGGGCTGGTCCAGCAGCAGACGGTGTACGGCGTCCAAGCCAAAGGGGAGCGGTTCGCGTTCGATCGATTGGAGCGCGCGTCCGCGCTTCGCTTGGACTACGACGTCACGATCCTTCCCCCGAAGAAGTACTTCCAACCTCAGCGCGAAGTGCTCATGCGCTTCAACCGAAAGACGGTCGAGTTCGAGTCGGTCCTCGACGAGGAGCCGTTCGTGCTGTTTGGCGTCCACCCGTACGACATGGTCGCCATCTCCCAAATGGACAAAGTTTTCACGATCGACCAGTTCGACAAGCACTACATGGCGCGTCGGGCCAGCTCGACCATCGTCGTTTGCACCGTAGAAACCCCCTCTCCTTCCGTGTTCGCGGCCTGCATGAACAACGCGACCATGCGCGGCAAGAGCGGTCACGACGTCCTGATCACCAAGCTGCCGAGCGGACGCTACATCGTCGACCCGCGCACGGAGAAAGGCGACAAGCTGTGCGAAGGACTGGCGGAGGCACCGGAGGCTAGCGCCAAGGCACTCGCGGCACGTGAGACGGTCTGGGACGAAAACGAAAAGCGTCTCCGGAAGTACGAGCTCCAGGTGCTACCCGAAGATCTCCCCGCGCTTCTCGATCGCTCTCGCTCCCACCCGGTTTGGGAAGAGAAGGCAGAGCTCTGCTACTCGTGCGGCTCCTGCAATTTCGTGTGCCCGACCTGTTACTGCTTCGACGTCGAGGACGAGATGAACTGGGACATGGAAACCGGTCAGCGCGTACGTAAGTGGGACGGCTGCATGCTCGTCGATTTCGCGGCCGTCGCCGGCGGGCACAACTTCCGTTCGAAGCGGTCCGCGCGCTACAGCCACCGCTACTACCGCAAGGGGAAGTACTCCTGGGACACCTACGGCGAGATCTCGTGCGTGGGTTGCGGCCGCTGCGTCACCGCGTGCACGGCGAACATCGCCAATCCCGTCGAAATCTTCAACACGCTCGCGGAGGAGGCACCGTGATGATTGCCAGCAGTCGATTGGCTACCCCCGAGGCCGTCCGCGCGGAGCGGGACATCTATTTGCCGAGTGGCGCTACGGTCACCGACGTGAAGCGGCTCACTCCGTGGGAGAAGTACTTCAAGTTCAAAATGGATGACGACGGAGACCTCGGCTACATGCCGGGGCAGTTCATGAAGGTGTCGTTGCCCGGTGTCGGGGAATGCCCCATCTCGATCACCTCGTCACCCACGCGGACCCGCGGGAATCGCCTCGAGATGGTGATTCGCGCCGTTGGGAGCATGACCCACGCGCTCCACGCGCTCCGACCAGGCGACCGCGTCGGATTCCGAGGCCCGTTTGGCACGTCGTTTCCCGTCACCGGGAAAATGAGACAGAAGGACCTCCTCATCATTTGCGGGGGCCTCGGGCACGTGCCGCTCAAGTCGGTGATCGAATACGTCCTCGATGAGCGGCACCGCTACGGCCAGATCACGATCCTGATCGGCAACCGCTCTCCTGACAACCGACTGTTCATCGAACAGATCCTCGAATGGAAGCAGAGGGACGACATCACCTGCATGGAAACGGTGGACGTCGCCGATCCGAGTTGGGGTGGCAACGTCGGACCGATCACTACCCTGCTGCCACGAGTGAGGCTCTTTTCGCCTGACACCGTCTGCATCATCTGCGGCCCGCCCGTCATGTACAAGTACGTGCTTCGCGGCCTCGAAGGACTGAAACTCGACAAGAGCAACGTGTACATGTCGCTCGAACGGCGGATGCGCTGCGGGGTCGGCAAGTGTGGCCATTGCCAGATCAACAACGTCTATGGATGCCAACAGGGCCCCGTGTTTACGTATCGAGACATCCTCGAGATGGGGGAGGCGATCTGATGATGAAACCACGCATCGCGATTTTCGATTTCGCGTGCTGCGAAGGGTGCCAACTGCAGATCGTCAACATGGAGGACGAGCTGCTGTCCCTGCTCGAGCACGTACAACCGGTCGAATGGCGTGAAGCCATGTCGGACCAAAGCGACGACTACGACATCGCCATCGTGGAGGGTTCGATCACGCGGGAAGAAGACGCGGATCGCCTCCGAGAGATCAGGAAGCGCGCCAAGACCATGATCGCGCTCGGCGCATGCGCGACTCTCGGTGGCGTGAACAAGCTCAAGAACCTATTCGAGCTTCAGGAGGTCAAGACTGAGGTCTACGGCGAAAGCGCGAATCTGCCGATTCTGGAGACCGCTCGCGTCCAAGCCCTCCACGAGGTCGTCGACGTCGACTACCGCGTCGAGGGATGCCCAATCGACGCCGCCGAGCTGACGTATGTCATCAAGTGCCTGCTCATCGGGCGCACGCCCGTTGCTCCGAACTACCCCGTCTGTGTCGAGTGCAAGCTCCATGAGAACGTCTGCCGATACGAGTATGACGAAATTTGTCTCGGCCCGATCACGCGCGCAGGTTGCGGCGCCCGATGCCCTTCGAACGCGTATTGGTGCTTCGGCTGTCGCGGGCCCGTAGACGAGCCCAACGTCCATGCCGCCACGCAAGTCATGGAGCAGTACGGCAAATCCGTAGAAGACCTAAAAGTGAAGCTCGCGCTCTTCGGGACGCAATAGGAGCCCCGCCATGCCTACCGCAACGACCAAGACCATAGACATCAACGTGAGGCACGTCACCCGCCTCGAGGGTCACGGCAACATCGTCGTTCGCGCGAAGGACGGCGTGATCGAAAAGAACGAATGGCAGGTCCCCGAAGCGCCGCGCTTCTTCGAAGCGATGGTCCGCGGCCGGAGCTTCGAAGACATCCAGACCGTCGTCAGCAGGATCTGTGGAATCTGTTCGGTCACGCATTCCTTTGCCGCGCTGAAAGCCATCGAAGACGCCATGGATATCGAGGTGTCGCCGCAAACCAGCATGCTGCGCCTGCTCACGCACTACGGAGAGCAACTCGAAAGTCACGCGCTCCATGTCGGCTATCTCGTGGCGCCCGACCTCCTGAACCAGAAGTCGGTCGTGCCGCTCGCGACCACTCATGCAGATCTCGTGAAGACGATCGTCGAGATCCATCGCGTCGGCAACCTGGTGATGGAGAAGACCGCCGGGCGAAAGACGCACCCGATTCGGCTCCTCCCCGGGGGCTTCTCGATGTTGCCGAGTGAAGCCGAGCTCCGCGAGCTCATGCAGGCCCTCGAGGACACCCTTCCCAGACTCGAGGCCTTGGCGGCGGCCATCGCGGACGTCTCTGGGAAGTTGCCTTCGTTCGAACGCGATACCGAGTACGTCGCACTCGTCAATCCGCCGACCTATCCGTTCTACGAAGGTCAGATCGGCAGCACCGACATCGAAGCGCTCACGCCGGTGGCCGACTTCGAGAGCGTCGTAAACGAGTACGTGCATCCGCAGTCCACGGCAAAATGGTGCAAGTGGCACCGCGAATCGTACGCGGTCGGTGCACTGGCTCGGTACAATCTCAACGCGGACTATTTGCAACCGGCTGCGGCCAGCGCCGCCAACTCCCTCGGCCTGACCAAGGGCGTCTGCAACCCGTTTCTAAACAACGTCGCACAGGTCGTCGAGTCCTTCCAAGTGGTCGAGCGCTCTCTTCAGTTGATCGACGTGCTTCTTTCGACCGGCATCACTGAGGAGCGGCCGCGCGTGACACCCAAGGCCGGCGTGGGCGTCGGCGGGGTCGAGGCTCCGCGCGGAATTCTGTTCCACAAGTACGAGTTCGACGACGACGGGATCTGCATACGCGCCAACCTCTGCATCCCCACGAACCAAAACCACGCGAACATCCAGCTCGACTTCGAGGCGTTCGTTCCGCAGATCATCGATAGGGAGCAGGATGAGGTTCGGCACCTGATGGAGATGCTAGTTCGCTCCTACGACCCGTGCATCTCTTGCTCCACGCACTTTCTGAATGTCGAGTTCATCTGAATCGGGGGGCGGTGGAGTGAAGCCAAGCGCCATCATCGGCATGGGCAATCCTCTGATGTCCGACGAGGGGATTGGCGTCCACGTGATCGCCCAACTTCAACGAACGGAGCTCGCCGACACCATCGACATCCTCGACCTCGGTACCTCGGGGATGCGCGCCCTGCACGAGCTCGAGGGTCGCGATACGGTCGTCTTCGTCGACTGCGCGATGATGGGAACCGAGCCAGGAGCGATCCGGCGCTTCACCCCCGATGAGGTCGAAACGCGCAAGCTCGAGACCAGGTTGTCGGTTCACGAGGGCGACCTGCTCAGCACCATCGCGCTCGCGCGGCGCCTCGGAAGCACGCCAAGACGCATCGTGATCTTTGGAATCGAGCCCAAGACCATCGAGCCCGGGGAGTCTCTGTCGCCCGATCTGGCTACACGCCTCGACGATTACGTCGAGGCAATTCGGCAAGAGCTAGGTTAGCCGACTCCGCTTCACCGAGCTTCGCAAGCCCAGGACGCCGAGGAGGCCGACGAGAAGGAGCAGCGCCGTGACTGGCGACCGAGATGGGGTCGATGAAGACGAGTCGACGGAGCAGCCACGTCCTTCGCGTTGCTCGGCCGGCTCTTCGGCTTCCAGCCTCGCGTCATCCCCATCCATGCTCTCGACTTGCTCGAGCTCGGCGTCGGAGTCGTCGCCCACGTTGTCCGGATCCACGATCGGAGACTCTTCGGCTCCGATCTCCTCGGGTCCGTATTGGGCCGCGACCATTTCCGTTGCGAACAAGACCGCCATCATGGCGAATAGTGAAATGCATGCATGCTTCACGTCACACCTCCGACATGAACGCTACTACCAGGCAATTCGGTCCTCCGACAAGGCCCCCAGCTACGGGCGCTTGGCATGTTCCCACAGTGGGGCGCTGCGTTCAGGTGCCGCAGAAGGTTTGCTGGACGACTTCTTCCGGCCTCGGAGGCGTCGCGTAGTGTTCCCGGGAGGGTTGTTCGTCGTAGGGCGACGCCAACACGTCGATGAGCTCCTCGAATGGCTCTAGGTTGCTCTCGTGAACGGCGGCGTTGACGGCCTCTTCGACTCGATGGTTGCGTGGAATGAACGCGGGGTTGACCGACCGCATGTCATCCCGACGCTCGGTGAAAGATCGCTGCTCGCTCTGGAGACGATGCCTCCACTTCGCGGCCCACTCGTCGAAGGCGGCAGGCTGTGCGAAGAGCCCGCTCACCGACTCATCGACTTGGGAGCTTTGATCTCCGAGCTCGCTCAGCCGACGGAAGGTGAGCGTGAAATCGGCTCGGTTTTTCGCCATGCGGTCGAGCAGGTCTTGGGCAAGTGCAAGGTCATCTTCCTGAGCCGCTGCTAGCCCGAGCTTTCGCCGCAAGCCGGCGCGATAGAAATGCTCGAACCGCTCGGGAAAGGTGCGGACGACCTCGGTCGCCGGACCGACCGCAGCCTCGGGCTCGGCGGCGATGACTGGCAAGAGGGTGTTCGCCAAGCCGCCGAGGTTCCAATAGGCAATCGAGGGTTGATTCCCGAATGCGTACCGTCCCCGGTGGTCGATCGAGCTGTAGACCGTGTCCGGATGGTAGTCGTCCATGAACGCACAGGGGCCATAGTCGATGGTCTCCCCTGCCACGGACATGTTGTCGGTGTTCATGACACCATGAATGAAACCGACGAGCTGCCAGCGAGCGATCAACTCCGCCTGCCGTTCGATCACGGCCCCGAGCAGCGCGAGCATCGGATTGTCGGCGCAAGCGGCCTCTGGGTAGTGTCGAGCGATAACGTGGTCCGCGAGCAAACGAATCGCGTCGACGTCACGCCGGCCTGCAAAAAACTGGAAGGTCCCTATCCGGATGTGGCTCTGCGCGACGCGGGTGAGGACGGCGCCCGGCAGCGGAGCCTCGCGCATGATGTGCTCGCCTGTCGCAACGGCCGCGAGCGAACGCGTCGTCGGGACGCCCAGGGCCGCCATCGCCTCACTGACGATGTACTCACGCAACACCGGGCCGAGACCCGCGCGACCA
>JBATLA010000613.1:0-7125 GCA_049669945.1 Polyangiales bacterium
AACGTGATCAACGTGCCTTTGACGGCCCGAGCGGACGGGGCAGCATTTCGAGAGGCCGTTTCGCAGCACTGGCTACCCGCCATCGAGGCCTTCGCACCCGAGTTGATCATGATCTCGGCCGGCTTCGACGCCCACATCGAGGACGACATGGCAGAGCTTGACCTATCCGAGGCCGACTATGCCTGGGTGACCCAACGACTCAGCGAGCTTGCCCGGCGGCATGCAGAGGGACGTGTCGTGTCTACGCTCGAGGGCGGGTATGCCCTCAGCGCTTTGGGACGCAGTGTCGCCGTGCATATCGAGGCGCTGTTGACCTGATAGGCTGTCTCGTGCACTTAATGTGCCGCGTGACAAGCCCGCATGGATTCACACCGGTACCAGGGAGGCGAACATGAAACGTAGCTTGGTTCTTTTCAGCATTGGCATGGTCTCGGTTGGCTGCAACGAAAGCAGTCAGCCGAGTGAACCCATCGAGGTCACGGTCGACACGTTCAATGTCGCGCTCGCCGGTGCGTTCATCCCGTACGAGTCGGAACGGCGTCAGCCGATCGTCGAGGCGATCGCAGCAACGAACTCGGACATCATTTGCCTCCAAGAGGTGTGGAACCAGGCAGACAAGGAGCTGATCCGTGACGGCGCCTTGGCGGCCTACCCCTACTCCGCGCTCTTTAGAGACGATCTAGATACACCTGTTGACGACCCCACAGACCAGAACGACCAGGTGCCGCCGCCTCCAACGGGTGTGCCTTGTCCAGACGAAGAGGCGAGTGATGGGATGAACATCCTCGCCCAGATGAATCAGGCGGTGGACTGTGTGATGGCGAATTGCTCGACCACACCAGACGCGACCCCGCCCGAAGACGAGCTCGGACGTACCACGAGTGCGGAGTGCGCTTCGGCCAATTGCGTCGGCCAAGTCGCGGGACTTCTGTTTGGCGACGCGGCCCAACAGCGCTGCTACGCCTGTGTGATCACGCAACTACCAACGTCGACGTTCGGTAGAATGCGAGAGAGCTGCGCCACGATCGTCAACCAAGACCTGGCTTTCGACGGGCAGAACGGTGTGATGATCCTCTCCCGTCATCCCCTGAAGAACGCCGTCAACTGGGTCATCCCGGGGACATGGAACCGGCGCACGATCCTCAGCGCCACCGTCGAGCTCCCGAACGGGGAAGAGCTCGACACCTATTGCAATCACCTCACTCCGATCTTCGACGTGCAGCCGATCAACACGTTCCCTTACACGGGGCAGTATGGCGACGGGATGACGGGCGCAGCGGGTTGGCAGGCTGAACAAGAGCTCCAAGCCGAGAAGCTCATCGACTACGTGAACGAAACGAGCGGCAATCGACCCGCAGTGATCCTCGGAGATCTCAACGCGGGGCGCGCGTATCCCGCGGACGACATTGCGGCGGAGGGCGTCGAAACCCTAGACCTGCTCGAGCTGGCCTTCACGCCGGCATACACGACCGACTACGCGCCGCTCTGCACGTTCTGCAGCACGAACCCGGTCACCAACCCCACCGACGACCCCGCCGCCAACTCGGTTTGGATCGATCACATCCTGCTCTACAACTTGGCATCCGAGGCAGTGGTCTCGACCGCGCGCGTCTTCGACGAGGATGTCGTGCCGGTCGATGACATGACGGTACCGCTGTCGGATCACTTTGGGCTTCGCTCGGTCATCGTCGTTCCATGAGCTAGTCTCGGCTCCGTCTGACCGGGACCGTTGACCGCGTACAACGCGCTCAATCACGCCGAGAGGCGGTGTTGGCGGTCTATTTCGTCGAAGATCTCCCTGGGGAGGCGTTGCCGCTCCGGTTCTGGAAACAATTACGTATAGACGCCGAGTCGGTGATCGAGGTCAACTTGCCGAAAGGGAGGGTGACACCATGGCTGCAACCAGAACCAAGACAATCATCCAGGCACCGATCGATAAGGCCTTTGCGTACGTCTCCGACCCGGAGAACATCCCCGAGTGGCTAGTGAACCTATCCGCCATCATGGACGTGACCGGCATCGGTGTCGGTCAGCACTATCGATGGACATACAACATGCTCGGGCTTCCATTCGAAGGTGAGACCACTGTGAAGGAGCACGTCCCCAACGAACGCCTGGTCACCGAAAGCACAGGCGGCATTCCGAGCACCTTCACGATGGTATTCGAGGCAGTCGACGGCGGAACCAAACTGGATGTGGAGACAACCTACTCGATCCCTGTGCCCGTGCTCGGCAAGCTAGCGGAAAAGGTGGTCGCCAAACGTATGCAAAGGGAGGCCGAGCTCTCCGCTCTCAACATCAAAGAGCGTTTGGAGCTGTAGTCGTCGGACGCCCGCGCACTCAATGAGCGCGGTCCTGACTCAAGAAGTAGCCCCAGATGTCGTTATACGGATGAACGCTCGTCGCCGGCTCTCCGCTCTTGACGATGGGGCGGCCTTCGTTGGCCCAAGCGAAAATTCCGCCTGTGAGATTGTAGACATCGTCGACGCCAGCAGCGCTCAGCTTCTCTACGATCGCAGCGCTTCGGTAACCCACCGAGCAGTACACGACGACGCTCGTATCCTCGGGCACGCGCAGCGATCCGAGCTCGGGTCGTTCCGGATCGACACGCAGCGCGCCCTCGAGATGGCTCACTGCGAACTCATCGTGGCTGCGCGCGTCGAGGATCAGCGGCCTCGTGTGCTCCGAAGCGGTCATCCACTCGGCAAGGGTGCGCGTGTCCACCCAGTCGACCCTGGGAAAACGAGTGGCAATGAGCGGCTTGAGCCACTCCGGCCTCCGCCAGTCGACCAGTGAGACGGCGGTCGCAGCCAAGGCGACGGCGACTAACCAGAGCCAATGTCTTCGCTTCACGGCCACCGCCTATTGAGAGCGCCGGGGGATTCGCGTGTTCACGCTCGCCCCAAGCTGACCACGCACCACGGGAAGCCCGCCGACCGAAGCCTCGACGTCGAAGGCCATCACTCCGTTCTGTTCGAGCGTCCAATCGGCGCGATAGTCGAGCCGGCAGCCGGGGAGGACAGGCTCCAAGAATCGCACGTCGATACGACTAGCGAGCCCGACAATCGGGGAGCGCGCAACCCCTTCGAGCAGGGCCAGGCCCTCCTCTGACGGAGTGGCGCCCGGTCGAAGCGAATACGTGGCGTCAAGCGCGTCGAGCGTACGGAGCCCGAGGCCCGCGTCCTCGCGCGCTGCACCTGCGCCGTGGATCGCGTCGAGCGTGGCCAGGAGCTGCGCCGTCTGTCCCAAACCCTCCACGACGTAGACCCCAGGCCACAACGACCAATCGGGGAAATGCCCGTCGAACACCGGGTGGCTCACCGAGATCTGAAACGCCGCCTCGATGGAGCGGGCCTCCCCCAAACGATAGCGTTTGATGCGATCGACGAACAGAAACGGTCTCCCGTGAGGTAGGAGACGCTGGACGATGTTCGCACCGAGACCGCGATATTCCTCGCTGGTTCTTGTCATGCCAACTCCCTGACCACGGTCTTCAGCTCTTGAAGAGAAGACGTGCCGTATATTCTCGCTTCGCAGTACTCGTCGAAGTGCTGCCTGACGATGTGCTGCAGCGTTCGGTGAGGTCCCAACACGACCAGCTCCGTCGCGCCCAACCCGAGCAGACATTCGATCGCGCCGTGAAGATTCATCGGTCGTGTGAGCTGGGAAAGCAGCAGCTCGCCGGCTCGTTTCGCGTCGGTGGCGCCGGGCTCAGCGGTCTCGTTGCTTACCCAAGTGGTCTTTCCGTGCGCATCCTCCATGACCGACGCGACGACCGGTCGGAGCTCGGCAACGGCGGGCTCGATGAGTGGGGAATGCCACGGTCCGGAAACTGGGAGCGGAGAGACTCCGGGGAGCGAAGAGGCGGCTCGCAACGCACTGCGATCGGCAGCAACCAAGTGCGCGTCCCCGGTGACCTGCCCGGCCTCGAAGATGGCGCCGGCGCTCGCAGCGCTCTCGACGACTTCTCTCGCCTGCGCTTTGAAGCCGCGGACCATTGCCATCCCACCAGGCGTAGCGCGCGCCGCCTCCGCCATCGCTCGTCCGCGCATCGCCGAGAGATAACAGGCATCCTCGAAGCTCAGGAGCCCCGCGAGTGCGAGCGCTCCGACCTCCCCGGCAGAGTGTCCTAGCGCGATGGATGGATCGATGCCCTGGTCGCGGAGGAATAACGCTGCGGTCAATGCAACTGCGGTCAGCGCGGGCTGAAGGTACTCCGTACGCAAGAGGGATCGCCCACCTGCCTCCGAAAGCCGAAGCAGATCCTTGCTCGCTGCGTCGCTTGCCCGCTCCCAAAGCGCCGCCGCCGGAGCGTAGAATCGGGCAAGCTCGAGCCCCATCCCTGGATGCTCGGCTCCCTGCCCCGCAACGAGCCACGCCATCATGCGGTCATCCCTCCGTCGACGGCAATCGTTTGCCCCGTGATATAGCTGGCCTCGTCGGAGGCGAGGAAGGCAACAACGCTCGCAAGCTCTTCGGACCGCCCGGCCCGTCCCATTGGCAGCAACTGGAGCCGTGCGTCTCGCACGCGGTGATCCATGCGCTGCGCCATTCCGGCATCGAAGATTCCGGGAGCCACTGCGTTCACACGGATTCCGCGTACCGAAAGCTCGCGCGCGAGGGTTCGCGTCAACGCGACGATGCCCCCCTTCGAGGCGGAGTAGCTCGCTTGTCCAGGGCTTCCGTGGATGGCCGCGACGGAGGCGACGTTGACGACGACCCCCTTTGCGGCCCGCATCATGCCGGGAAGCGCGGCGCGGATGCATGCCATGGTGCCGGTCAGATTGATCGCGATCAGCTCCGCATCATCGGCATCGGACTGAAGGAAGAAGAATTGATCGTGGACAGTGGCTGCGTTGTTCACCAACACGTCGAGCGCTGGCAAGCCCGAGATCGTCGCCCGGACAGAGGCCGCATCTGCGAGATCGAGCGCGAGCGACGTGGCGTCGACGCCAAACTCGGCGCATCGACTGGCGCAATCCTCGGCCTCGTCGCGCCGGTTCCGATAACCGATGAAGACCGACGCCCCTTCGCTCGCAAAACGCAGCGCGATATCGCGGCCGAGGCCGCGCGATGCACCGGTGACCAAGACCCTCTGTTCTGCAAACCTGCTCATGGAAGTGACCCCGGCCACAGGGGAGGATCGCTCGTCTGATCGCGCGTGGCGTAGGTATGCCGGTGGGGGTCGACGAGAAGGCTACGGTTGAAGAGGAGCGGACTCGAGACCGTGCGAATGGGTCGCTCGGCGTTCTGTTGGGCTATGAAGAACGAGTCGATTCCCGGGTATGCGACCGCGACGTCGAGCAGCGCCATCCCAGCGACACCTCCGATGCTTGGCGAGAAGGCGGCCGCCGCCACCTCCCCCACCGTCCCATCGACATCGCGGATCAGCTCGCCCGTCTCGACGCCCCCTCGCGCGACGAAATGCGTCAGTCGACGCTCCATGCCCTTGGCTCTCCGCGCTTCGATCGCCGTAACCCCTGGAAACCGCTTCCGCGCCGAAACGCGCCATTGCAGCTGTAGCTCGAGAGGAGTGAGCCCTTCGCCCGAGACGTTGCGGACGGAAAAGAACCCGTTCTCGAGGGCGCATAGATCCAGCGTCTCCAAAGAGACCTCGCCTCCGCCCAGCACACCAACGAGCCCGAGCAACTCCTCCCAGGAGCGTTCCGCCTGGTCGCTGCGAATCGCGAGATCATAGCCGTACTCGCCGGTCTTGCCGGCGCGGAAGCAGGTGCCTCGGTCGAAGTGATAGAAGCTCAGATAGGGAAGGCCGATGATGTCGGGCGTCAGCCATTTGCTCAACGCCTCCCAGGCGTATGGTCCATTCACGGAGATCAGCTCGTACGCAGGTCGAAGGTCTTCGAGCTCGAAGTTGAGCTCGGGATCGGCGTACTTTCGAAGGCACGCTGACAGCTCGTCGGTCGTGAGCCCTTCGAACATGAGAATGCAGTCGTCGTCGTCGGGACAGACGTAGACATCCGCGACCGGATGACCTCGCTCGTCGAGGATCAAGGACTGGATCATCCGTCCGTCCCGAACCCAAAGGTCACCGGAGCAGATCGCGTCGACCGCCTCGGTCGCGTCATCGCCCCGCACTCTGGCGAGCCCCACGTGATCCATGCGGCTCAACGCGGCCCCGTGCCGTGCCGAACGGTACTCCTCTTCAAGGCTCATCGCCGACCTCCATGATCGCGTCGACGATGGTGTTGACCGTGCGCAACTTCGCGGAAACCCATGGGGAGCCGGAAAGAGTCAATCCGAACACGGCGTCGAGCTGCACCACGAGCTCGACCGCATCGACGGAGTCCATCCCGAGACCGGTGCCAAAGAGAGGAACGTCGGGGTCGATGGACTCGGGCTCGATCCGAAGCTTCATGGTGTCACGGAGCATGCGCCGGACACGATCGAGGACGCCTGCTCTCGTTGAAACATAGTCGGACAACTCAGTCAGCATCGGTCACCTCGTTCGAAGTAAGAATCATCGCAACGCTGGCGGTCGTGCCTCTGCTGGCCACCAGAGCGCTTTTTGCCTTCCCGCTCCGCAGCGCCTCGACAGCATGAGCCAGCGCAAAGGCGGACGACGTTGCGGGCATTGCGCCGAAGGGGCTCGCCGGCTGGACGAACAGCTCCGCCGGTTCTCCAGAGCCCCATCTGCGGCGCGCCTCGGTAATTGCCTCATCGAGTTGTTCCGGCCCTGCAAGTCCGATGCCGGCGACCTCCACCGAGCTGGGTTCCGTGCCTAGCACCAGCGCGCAGGCAGCATCGGCAAGCCCACCTTCCGGTTGATACTCCGGCTTTACGTCGACAGCCGCCGCAACGATGCGGTCTGAGTCGCGACGGCGCGCGAGCATCCACGCCGCGATCACGGCGGCCATCAGGCCGCTGCCCTCCCCGATGGTTGCTGTGGTCTGCGGACCACGGATGTCGAGCGCCTTGGCGCAAGCACCTTGCGCAGCGCTCGGGAGAACTTGCGCGAACGCCGTCGTGTCGGGCTTGGCAAGACCCCGCCGCTCGAGGCTCTTGTGAAATCGATAGAGGCTATCGGGAGAGGCGCGGAGAACGCCCGCGATCAACCCAGTTCGTGCGCGCGTCTCTCCTCGGAGTTGTGCACCAGCATCCGCGAGG
>JBATLA010000614.1:0-3886 GCA_049669945.1 Polyangiales bacterium
GGTTCGGGAAGTAGTCCGGGCAGGAGAAGAAAATAGAAGGCAAGCATCGAGAGCCACGCGACGGCCGCCAACAGTAAGGCCACCGCTCGGGCGTGGCGCTTCTCCTTGAAATAGCGAATGGCGAACAGGACTAACGCGATCGGTACGCCAAGGGAGACGCCTGAAACAACGAGAGCTGCCAGCAAGACGGCGGACCAAAAGAGCGCTGCCCCGACAAAGTCGTACAGCGTCATATGAAAATCGGGGATCCATGCACGCGGCGCGGATGGCCAGGAGGGTGGTGGCACCGGCGGTGCTCGGGGCAATACGTTCGCATATCCAGCGTCTCTTCTGTTGGGCTATCACGCTTGGGCAGTACGCCGCACGCGCAAACATGGGCTAGGCCGAGTTCGAGGAAACAATTACGTATGGCCCGGCGCGGTCCGGCGACCCCACCTTGCCCATGACCAGGCGAGGAGGCTGTCATGCGGTGGCTAGTTGGCTTTGTATTTGTGCTGACGCTGGCGGTTTTGCCTCTGAGCGCGAGCGCGCAAGACGCTGAGGAAGGCACGACCGCTGAACCTGGTCCACAGGAGCCCCCCGCTCCCGTCTGAGCCCGCCGGTGAGGAAGGCAGTCCGAGTCTTGAGCACGCTGACCCAGGGTCCACCCCCACATTGGACTGGTCTATCGTTGAGGAAACGCCTCAAGCACAGACCGCGGCAATCGGGCTCACCGCCACCGCTGCGGTTTTAGCTTTTGGTGGGGTGGTCTTTGGGATCTCGGTTATTGATGGGTGCAGAATATTTCCGGTGGAAGACTGTCCGGAACCGAGTTGGAACCGTCCAGTTCGCATCACTGGTGTGGTTCTGATGGCGGGCGGCTCCGCCGGGATGATTGTCAGCGGCATTCTGCTCGGCGTTCGCAAACGACAGGGGCGCAGGTTGCAAGAAGCGCACTACGGCACACCGCGCCGAGTCCAATGGGACCTTGCCCGATCGCGACTCGTGTTCTGAGCGACGTCGGCGCGTTTGAGGTGCAGCCGTAGGCGTGTGTCGCGGCTCCTAGGAATAACCCACATTACTCGCTGGCGAGCTTCGATTCGCCCGCGTGTGCCCCGCGTCACTTCCGTGATGAGAGTCGTTCATAGGGGAGCGGAAAAACGCGACATGGGCCGGAGCGGACGTGCGAAGTGACAATCGGCAAGGCAGCAACCAGCCCCGATTGGCGCGCCGCCCGAGGGGCGGCTTGCGTGGCCCAACCTCCCCAGTCCTACCGGCCACCTATGCAAGCCGCACCGTTCCGCGGAGTGCCCGTGTCGTGTTTTGCCGAGCCCCGGTGTGTCCCTCGAGCCACGCCTCGCAGCGTCAGTGTTCAGCGCTTCGGCGCTTCCCGATTGAGCACCTTCAACACGGCCTGAAGATCTTCCCATACGGGCTTCTTGAACTGCGGGCTCCGCAGCAGGAATGCGGGGTGGTAGGTCGGCATCACGGGGATTCCGCGCCACTCGCCCCAGATGCCGCGCCATCGACCTGCCGGCGGGACGACCTGCAGGTTCTCCGCGGCGCAGCGTCCGAGGGCGACGATCGCCTTGGGCTGCACGAGCTCGAGTTGCGGGACGAGGAAGTGTGCGCAGGCTTGCGCCTCCGTCGGAAGCGGCGTTCGATTCTCTGGTGGGCGGCACTTGACGACGTTGCAGATGTAGACGCCGTCGCGCTCGTAGCCCATTGCGGCGATCATTCGGTCCAGCAGCTGTCCCGCGCGTCCGACGAAGGGAGAGCCTTCCTGATCCTCGTGGTACCCTGGCCCCTCGCCGACGAATACCAAATCCGTGTCAGGCGTGCCGCGCGCGAACACGCTCTTGGTTCGCCCGCGGTGAAGCTCGCACCGGGTGCATTCGGCGGCTCCATCGGTCAACACTTGCAGGCGGGCGCGGACATCATGCATGGCGTCCTCGGCATGCGCCGATGGAGGAATGGCGACCCGTGCCGGCGTGGGGAATCCCGCGCCGCCGAGCGTTTCCTCCCATTCGAGCAATTCTTGGGCGCTCGCGATCACGGATGCGAGGTCGTTTTCGGGGTCCGCGGCCACTTCGGGGCGAGTATAGGCCGGTTTCGTTGACTTGGCCGTTATGGGCTCGCTACCCTCGTATTCCAAGGGGGATTCGGCAGGGCGATGTCACGGGCTCGAGTGCTAGCGATTGGGGACACTCACGTGGGGATGAAGCGGACCCATAACGAGGACACGTTAATGCTCGCGGACGAGGACAACCTCTACATCGTCGCCGATGGCATGGGTGGGCACGCCTCTGGTGAGGTCGCCAGCAAGATGGCTGTCGACACCCTCCGAGAGTTCTTTCGCGCGACGAGCGCGGACCCCGAAGCGACTTGGCCCTACAAGATGGACAAGGCGCGGGGCTACGAAGAGAACCGCCTCATCACGGGGATCAAGCTCGCGAACCTTCGGATCCACGAAGCCGCGAACAAGAACCCCGAGATGCACAGCATGGGGACGACGCTTGCGGGTATCCTCGTCGTCGAGGATGGCGTGTTGATCGGCCACGTCGGGGACAGCCGCGTCTACCGCATTCGCGACGGCAAGATGGTGCAACTCACGAGCGACCATTCGCTCCTCAACGACTACATCAAGATGAAGAGGCTCTCCGAAGAGGAGATCGAAAACTTCCCGCTGAAGAACGTCATCGTCCGAGCGCTCGGCATGAAGGCGACCGTCAAGGTCGACACCGTGCTCGACCGTCCTGAGATGGGCGACATCTACGTGATTTGCAGCGACGGCCTGTGCGGCCCCGTCACGGACCCTGAGATCCAGCGCATCGTGACGACCCAGCCGGACCTTCAGACCGCCGCGAACCGCCTCATCGAAAGCGCCAACGAGGCCGGCGGTCCGGACAACATCACCGTGGTTCTCGCCAAGGTGATGGGTCTCAGTTGAATTGAGCGATCAGGATCATTGAGAAAACCCCGGAAAACACGGGGTATAATGTTCTCGGGTGTTGCGTGTCTGTTCCTGATTTGTTCGTGCTGTGTGGGAGAAATTGTGGGAGTCGTAGCCATCGCTGCTCGACTCCCACACACGTTCGCATCGACGTGGCCCCCAAAGTAGACTGCGGTGGAGACCGACTTATCACGCGGGTCGTGTCCTGAAATGGGGCAGGATCGCTCGGGTCGGGCATGCCGTCGAAGGGCGGCGTCCTCGGGTCCGCACCCCCACAATATTGGCACAAGGCTCTGGCTGCTTGTCCACGCAGGCGCGTGTGGGCGCCAAGATCGAACCGACCTGATGGACCCACACGGATACGTCGGGCTCGGAGCTCTGCAACCACCAATTCCTTCGCTTCAGTCAACCCCAATATTTGAGACACTTTAGGAACGATAACTGAGACTTAGATGCCTGGCCGGCGCTCGGGACCGTCATCCCATATCAGGCCATTCCAGATCTCTGCGTCAAATACGCGTCAAAATCCAAGCCGCCTCGTGTTGGACGAGTCTCGACTCGGCGCTCCTCACAAAGCTTGCCCGGAAGGCGATTCAGAAGACCTGGCATCCCGGCACCTGGCGCCATTTCGCCGCCAGCCGCGACGCCGAGCGCGACGCTCGGGCGATTCGACTTCAAAGCGACGAGAGCGAGAACGCGACGGTATCAGCGAAGAAAGGGGTTTGTGCGATTCAGCGAAATGGAGTGGAGATTCAGTTCGGCCATCCAAACGCGGTCCAGAGCGCGCCGCAAGTCGACATAAGCAGCTAGTACCGCGAAATTCGGCGCTCATCGTTATCCCGATGGGCCAAGAGAGCACCGTCATGGTTTCCCTCAGTCGGGATCGAGGCTGCTCGGCATGCGATCCCTCCCGGGCCTAGCTAGTTGACTCGACGGTATCGCAGAGTGATCTGG
>JBATLA010000615.1:0-1559 GCA_049669945.1 Polyangiales bacterium
CGGGCTCGATCAGATCCTGTTCGCACGGATTCACGAAGAACGACAGCTCCGCCGCCGACTTGAACTTGCGGATCAAGCGTTGATCCCAGAGCTTCACGAGGTCCATTTCTGCGCCGCGCGTGAAGAGGTAGCCGAGCGCGCTGTTGAGGTCCCGGTCGCGACCGACTTTGCTCTCGACAGGTAGGCAGACGGTGCCGTCGATACCCGAGGTCTCGTTGCTCAATCCGGAAAGCACGGCGCCTGGGCCCACCTCGAGGAGGACGTCGCATTCGCGCGTGGCCAAACGCGCCACCGCTTGGAAGTTCACGGGCTGCACGACCTGCTCACCGAAGTGATCGGCAAGGTCGATGTCACCCTCGAGCACCGTGCCCGTCATCGTGCTGTAGAGCCTGGCCTCGGCCGGCGTGCCGGTGCCGTGCAGCACTGAGGCTTCGCGAAGCGCCGTCACCGTGTCGCGGAAATGGGCTGAGTGGAACGCCGCCGATACGGGGAGCTCTCGCGCCCGAATGCCGTTCTTGGTCGCCAGCGCGACCGTGGCGGCGATCGCAGAGCGGTCCCCCGATACGACGGTTTGCGAGGCGCTGTTGATGTTGGCGATGACGACGTAGCCATCGATGCGAGCGAGCAGGGCTCGCGCCTCGTCCGGCTGGCACACGAGGCTGGCCATCGAGCCCTCGACGGGGACCTCGCCCATCAGCTTGCCGCGCAGGGCAGCCAGTTGAAGGACCGACTTCTCATCGAGCGCGCCCGCCGCGTGGAACGCGGTTAGCTCACCAAGGCTGTGGCCGCCCACGGCCGCCGGCTTCAAGCCGAGTTGATTCAGGAAGCGTAGCCACAGAAGGCTCGCAAGACAGATGGCGGGCTGCGCAACCTCGGTCTGGGTGAGCGCCTGCATCCATTGCTTCTGTTGCTCGCCGCTCAAGTCGCGCTCGGTGTCGCGGAAGATGAAGGGGCTCACGGGCGCCACGCCGAGCTCTTGGAGCCATGCGTCTGCGTTGGAGACGAGCTCGCGCGCCCAGTCGAAGCGCTCGACGAGAACGGCTGCCATGTTCAGGCGCTGCGAACCCTGACCGGGGAACAGAAAACCAATGCGTGGGGTAGAAGCGCCCACCGTGAGCATCAGCCGTCGGTCCGGGGTGCTGAATGTGTAGCCTTCCTCGGCGCCAGGCGCCTTGGCGGCGGCCGCGCGCAATTGCTCCAATCGCTGGTGCAAGTCCTCGGGGCCGCTTGCGACGATGGCAGCGCGGACGGAAGCCGCTTGGTCTAGGTTCTGGGCGAGCTCGACCGCAAGGTCCGGCATCTCGCCGATGCTCATGCCGGCGGCGATCTCCAAGAGCTCGCTGACGCGATTCGAAAGTACCTCGGTGCTTGCTTCGGCCAACAAGAATAGCTCGGTCGCCTGTTTGGAAGCGAGCAGGGCGCGCTCGTCGAGCGCCGGTTCGAGGTCGCTCGATGGGGCACCGCCGGAGGTCACCGTGACGTGGCTGTTGATGCCCCCGAACCCCATCGCGGATACGCCAGCGGTCAGGATGCGCGACGGCTCGTGGCAGGTCCCGGTG
>JBATLA010000616.1:0-3779 GCA_049669945.1 Polyangiales bacterium
GCGACGCGCGGAGCGAGGGCAACGGATTGAACGGATGCGTGGCGGGTGGCT
The DNA here is from genome assembly GCA_049669945.1 of Polyangiales bacterium. GTDB lineage: Bacteria > Myxococcota_A > Polyangia > Polyangiales > Houyiibacteriaceae > SG8-38. The sequence continues at coordinate 52 of JBATLA010000616.1, forward strand.
CGAACGGGAGACCGAGTAACGCGGCCCCGCGCAGGCAGTCCTTGAACATGTAGACGCGCTTGGGCTCTATTTCGCCGGGGCCTTTGTGCCCGTGCTCGTTGAGGAGCCCGGCAAAAACCGTCGGCTTCGGCTGCACGATGAGCCCGTGCTCTGGCGCGAACGTCTTCAGCCGGTGCCAGGCCAGGTAGCTGTAGGGCGAGATGTAATCGAAATGAAAGCGGAGAACGCGCTCGGCCATGGACTTGTCGAATACCGACGTTCCCCGCGGAGCACAAGCCCCCGCGGATGCTAGCCTCCGCCCATGTTCGAGCTTGCCACGGTGCTCGTCTTGCTCGTCGCCTGCTTCGTGACCGCGACGATCTCGGGGATTCTCGGCATGGCAGGCGGCGTCACGCTCCTCGGCGTGATGACCGCCCTGCTCCCGGCGCCGGTCGTGGTTCCGCTCCACGGGATCGTGCAGCTCGCCTCGAACTGGACGCGGACCTGGGCGTTTCGCACGCACGTGCGATGGCCGATCTTCTTCGCGTTCATGGTTCCGGCGGTCGCGGGCGTGGCGATCGCCGCCAACATTTGGGCGGATTTGAAGCTCACTTGGTTCAAAGCATGGATCGGCGCGTTCATCCTGTTGTTCCTTCTATGGCGACGCTACAAACCGAAGCTCCGGCACCCACCGACTTGGTCGTACGCCGTGCTGGGGCTCGCCGCGGGCCTCCTCGCAATCTTCGTCGGCGCAACAGGGCCTTTTCTCGCGCCATTCTTCCTACGCGACGACTTCGAGAACGAAGAGGTCATCGCGACCAAGGCCGTCTGCCAAACCTGGCTTCACCTCTTGAAGATTCCGGCGTTCCTCGCGCTCAGCTTCGACTACAGCCCCTACGCCGCCGTCCTGGTTGGATTGGTCGTCGCGGTCATCGGCGGGACGTACTTCGGTAAGCACTTATTAAGTAGAATTTCCAAAGAGCGCTTCGTCTTCTGGTTCCAGCTCGTCCTCGGCGCGCTGGCGGTCTACCTGATCGCGTCGACGATCGTGCGAGGCTGAATCTCAGTCACCCAAGATCGTCACAGCCACGGTGCGCCGCCGGCGAGGACCGTCGAACTCGCAGAAGAAGACATTCTGCCAGGTCGATAGGTCGAGTTTCCCCTCGCGAATGGGAATCGTTTCGCTCGGACCGACGATACCCGCCTGGATGTGCGACGCACCGTTGCCGTCGATGCGGTCGTGCCGCCAGACACCTTTTGGAACGAGCTTGTCGAGACAGTCGACGACGTCTTCGCCGATCTTGGGATCGTCGTTCTCCTGAATCATCAGGGCCGCTGTCGCACCGTGGGCGTAGAGCGAGCACAGTCCTTCGCGAACGCCCGAGCGCTCAACGAGGGCTTGCGCCTTCCCGGTGATGTCCACGAGCTCTCGCTCGCGCCGGGTAGAAAGTTCGAGGGTGCCGGTCACGAGAGTCACGAAGGGTCCGTAGCTTCGGACGAAGTCGTTGGCCACCGAGAAGAAGCGGCTCGGAAGCGCACCGATTGGCGGTTTTCTCAGCTTGGCGCAAACTTTGCCCGGATCAGAACGCGGACGAGAGAACGACGTCCTCATTTGTGGGCGCGAGCGGAATGCCGTAATTGGCCATGCCGCAACGCGCGGGCCGCACATCAGGTGAACAATGGCTTTTGCAGACGAAGAGAGAGACCTCGACCAGACCGCCGAGCAACTGAAGAAGTGGCTGTCGCCTAAGCTCTCCGTACCCGTCGAAGCGATCGAAATCGAAGACCTCGACGCGCCGTTGAGCACGGGGTTTTCGAGCGACACCCTGCTCTTCGACTTGGTCTATTCGAAGGATGGCACGGAGCAGCGCGAAGGGTTGGTCGCCAGACTGGAGCCAGAAGAGTACGTGATGTTTCCGTACTACGACGTGGCGGCGCAAGCGAAGACCTTGCAGCTCCTCGAAGCCACCGAAGTGCCGGTTCCAGTCGTGCGCTGGTCAGAAGCCGACAAGTCGATCGTCGGCGTGCCGTTCTACGTGATGACCCGCGTCGAAGGGCGCATCCCGACCGACAACCCACCCATGCACGACGAAGGCTGGATCGCCGAAGAGACGACCGAGGCCGAGCGCGAAGCGATTTGGTGGAACGGGCTCGAAGCGATGTGCAAGGTTCACCGCCTCGATTGGAAGGGGCTCGGCTTCGACTTCCTCGCGGAGCCCAAGCGCGGCGACAACGCCCTCGATCAGCAGCTCGACTACTGGCGGGAGTACTTCCGCTGGGGGATGGAAGCGTCACGACATCCCGATATCGCCGAAGCGCTCGTGTATCTCGAGGCCAACAAGCCCTCCGAGCAGCCGGTGGCGCTCTGCTGGGGGGATTCGCGCCTCGCGAACCAGATCTTCGACGGTGTCGACTGCGTGGCGGTCCTCGATTGGGAGATGGCGAGGCTGGGCGACCCAGTGCAAGACCTCGCATGGTGGCTCGCGTCCGACCGTTGTTTCTCCGAGGGCCTCGAGCTCGAACGGCTCGCCGGGATTCCGGGCAAAGAAGAGACGATTGCGCGCTGGGAAGAGTTTATCGGGCGCAAAGCAGCCAACTTAGACTACTACACGATTCTGGCGCTCACCCGGTTCTCGATGAACATGGCGCGCGTTGGGCAGTACATGAAACGAATCGAGATCATCGACGAAGAAAACGAGTTCGACTACGAGAACCTTGCGTCGATCACTTTGCGCCGCGCGCTATCGGAGCTGTAGACAATGGGACCACTCGACGGATTTAGAGTCATCGAAATCGAGGGCATTGGCCCTTGTCCTTTCGGCGGGATGCTACTCGCCGACCTCGGAGCCGAGGTGATTCGCGTGGGGCGACCGGAGCCGTCGTTCTTGCAAGCGAACTTCGACGTGATGAGCCGCGGAAAGAAGAGCGTCACGCTCGATTTGAAGAAGGACGACGGCAAAGCCGCGCTCCTCAAATTGGTCGAGTCGGCCGATGCGCTGATCGAAGGATTTCGGCCTGGCGTGATGGAACGTCTGGGCATCGGCCCAGAGGTCTGCCTCGAGGTGAACCCGAAGCTCGTCTTCGGCCGGATGACCGGCTGGGGTCAGGACGGCCCGTGGGCCAAGCGCGCCGGGCACGACATCAACTACATCTCGCTGGCTGGCGCGCTTCACGCGATTGGGCATGAGGGGCAACGGCCAACCGTACCGATCAACCTCGTCGGTGATTTCGGCGGCGGTGGCCTGCTACTGGCATTCGGTGTCGTGACCGCGCTGCTGGAGACACAGAAGTCCGGTAAGGGGCAGGTCGTCGATGCGGCGATGGTCGATGGTGTGGCAGCGCTGATGGCGAGCGTCTACGCCGGCATGCAGCAGGGTTTTTGGTCCGACAAGCGCGGCGAGAACCTCCTCGACACTGGCGCCGCCTTCTACGACGTCTATGAGACGAGCGATGGCAAGTACGTCTCGATCGGCGCGCTCGAGCCGCAGTTCTACAAGGAGCTTCTCGAACGGCTCGACCTCGTTGGCAAGGCGGCTGCCCCTGGCGACCATCTGAACCCGGCAAAGTGGAACGAGCTCCGGCCGACACTCGAGCCGCTCTTCAAGACCAAGACGCGCGACGAATGGTGCGAAGTGTTCAAGGATAGCGATGCGTGCTTCGCGCCGGTTCTTCCCGCGGCGGAGGTCTTCGAGCACGAGCATCACGTGGCTAGGGGCTCGTTCGTCGACATCGGCGGCATCAAGCACGCC
>JBATLA010000617.1:0-1678 GCA_049669945.1 Polyangiales bacterium
GTGCTCGCCAGGTGTGAGTCCGGCGCGCGCCGCGGGGGCGACGCCGATGTCCGCGCCGTCGAGGCTGATGATCGCACCTGGCACGCTCGCGATGACGCGAAGGCTCCCGAGGTCGGGGGCGATTCGAATGATGGCGTCGACCGTGGTTCGCTCGTTGGCTTTGATGACGACGGTTTTTAGAAACGGCTGATAGCCCTCGCCGGGACTCTTGATCTCGACGACGTGCTCTCCCTCGGTGAGCCCGTCGACCACCAGAGGTGTGCCTCCACGATTCTGCCCGTCGATCAGAACGGGAAGACCGGTCACATCGGCCGTGATGAGAAGCGAGCCCGTCTTGGGCGCCTGGAGCTGTAGCGTGACCGGGATGTTCAGCACCTGTCCCGCGGTGAGGTCAACCCACTTCGAGTATGTCACGAAGCCGCGCTTGCCGACCTGCACGAGGTGGCGCCCAGGCGCGATGGTCTTTCGGAGCGGCACGTTGCCCGAGGGTTCGCCGTTGATCCGAACCGCGGCGCCGGAGGTGGCGTCATCGCCGGCAGTGATCACGACGACGGCAGGGTCAGACGCCTGAGCGAGAGCCTGCGAACAAACCGCCAACAATCCAAGAACGAGCGCGACCCGCACAACACCACCAACGCGAAGCAACCCTTGCATAATCCCTCGGACGCCCATGAAAACAGCCGATTCAAAAACCGGCTCGGCGCCTCGTCCGTGTTTACCCTCACCCCTACGGGTCGGCCCAATAAATGGCAGGCTCAGGGAGCCATGAAGAGCGCCTCGAATGGATCGAGCTCGGGGGCAAGCTCCTCAGGCGCGCCGAGAGGCGGAAGGACGCGGAGCGGTTGCGGCGGATCGCCCGCCCGATAGAAGCGGAAGTCCTCGAGCTCGGCGAGCCCGTACGCGAGCGCTTCTGGGCCGATGCGCTCGCGCTTGGCCATGTGCTCGAGGAGCCTCCCAACTCTGCTCTTCATCGAGCGCGTCAGCGCACTACGTTCATAGGACACGTGATAGCGCTTGGGCGACGGCAGCATGCAGGCGAGGTAGGCCGACTCCGCGGGGCTCAGCTCGCTCGGAGCACGGCCGAAGTAGTACGCTGCGGCGTGCTTCAGGCCATAGACGCTCGGGCCGTACTCGATGACGTTCAAGTAGAGTTCGAGAATCTGGTCTTTGGTGAGCGCGTTCTCGAGCCACCAAGTGAGAATGACCTCTTGGACTTTGCGCGCGATGGTCTTTTCGCGCTGTAGGTAGAGGTTCTTGGCAAGCTGCATCGAGATGGTGCTCGCGCCGACGACGTAGCGCCCCTCTCGGAGGTTTCGAACCAAGGCGTCACGGATGGCCCAGGGCGCGAAGCCGCCGTGGTCGTAGAAGCCGCCGTCTTCATGACTGACGACCGCGGGCACCATGAACGGGCTGATGTCTTCGAAGGCGACCCAGTTGTCCGTGCCGGGGCCGGTGACCATCTCGAAGACCGTCTCGTCGGGTTCGATGGCACGGTGGCGAAACGGCTCTTGAAAACGCTCTACACGCACCCAGTTGGGAGTCTTTTCGAACAAGCAGAGGTTTCGCACCTTGATCGAGAGGTCGGTGGCCTCGAGGTCACGCGAGTCGAGGGAAATGCGAGTCAACGCGCTCCAGTTCCCGGACCACTCGAAACGCGCGAGGGATCCGAGAACATCTT
>JBATLA010000618.1:0-3663 GCA_049669945.1 Polyangiales bacterium
TCGCTACGTTGGCCCACGAGCTTCCGAGCAGCTCCGCGGTGTTGATTTGGGGCGCCACCGAACGACACCGCGACCTGACCGATCTAGCGAGTGGTGGCCAGGGGTGGTTGCGGTGTGGCGTCGAAGCGACGCCAAGCGACGTGGCCTCGTTGATCCACATGCTCCTCGGCCAGTAGCCAGCCCACGAGGTGCGTATCGCTTGCTGCGACGCGCGCCGCGCCGTCATCCTTGCGCGCGGGGTCCGTCAACCAAGGCCAATGCGGCGCTTCCTCCGTGCACCCGAAACTCTGCTCTCCGCGGCTACAACCAACGCGAAGGTGGAAGTGATCGTCGTGCGTGTCGCCGCGGGACGGCTCATGAAGAACCCAAGTCGCGCGGAGCACCGCTTCGGGCGATGGCTCGTGGCGCGCAGCGTATCGGAGGAGGCGGGCCTTGAGCTCGTTCGAGCAGAAGAGCCATTTCACACGCGCCTCGTCGTCCATCACCAGCGTGCGCACGAGGTGCCAATTGCGCGCTTCATCGAACGCAAGCACGCGGCCCGACACCGCGGCCAAGCCGAGGCCATCGAAGCGAGCCCAGCCGGTGTTGAGTGCGGTGATCCCCCCTGCGTCCCGGACGAAGAACAACAGATCCGCGTCGCGTCCGGCTCGATGGCTACGGTGCCGAGGGTGAGTGCCGCCACGCTGAGCCGACAAGTCGCCGACCCGAAGTGGATACCCGCCCGGAAACGCGAGCGCGACTGCGCGGGCTGCGTGCTCGATCGCCGCAACCAACGTGGAGGTCCCGTAGCGGGTGCCCTCCCCCGGTCGCAGGCGCCGGTAGCCCTCCCCTCGCTCGGGCAGCGCAATCGCGTCCCGGAGGTAGCCGCGATCGGAGGTCCCCACTGAGATCGTCTGGCCCCGAGGGGTGGGTTCGGTGGCGCAGGAGCAGATCACCGTGATTGCCAGCGCCGTGAAAAACCTAAGCATTCCTAATGCATGATAGCGCACGGTTCCGCTTGACGTCCCAAAGCCGCCACGTAAGTTTCCGGATTGACCATGTCCGAGCAGCACGAAGGATTCATGGACCGGCTCAGCGCCCATCTGGACCGGGGCTGGGAGCTGGTCACCCAGGGGGACCTGAACGGGGCAATGGCGTCCGCCGAGCAAACGCTCGAGCTCGACGGGGACTCCCCGGATGCGCACAACCTCATCGGATACATCCACGCAGCGAACGGGAACCTCGACATGGCGCTCGAGCACTACCGGCAGGCAATCGAGCTCGACGAGCACTATCTCGAGGCGATGCTCAACGCGGCCGAGCTGCTGATCCACCCGCTCGGGAGCTTCGAGGAAGCGATCCGGGTGCTCGACCAGGCCCTCGAGAGCTGCCAGACGGCGGACGACATCGCGGATGCCTCGGTACTCAAGGTCGACGCGCTGCTCCAGCAGGGCGACCGGGCAGCGGCCGCCGAGCTGCTGTTGGGCCTCCCCGAGGGGCCGTTCGAGAACCAACAGCTCGACTTCCTGATCGGACGCGCGCACTTCGAGCTCGAGCAGCTCGAGCCCGCCGCGGTTCTGATCGAACGCGCCGCCGAGCGTAGCGACGCCTCGCCCGATGTGATGTACTACCTGGGCCTCTTGCGCGACAAGCAGGGGCGCCAAGGCGAGGCGTCCCTGGCCTTCCTCAGAACCAGGCACCTCGATGGCGAGCTTCCACGCCCGCCGTGGGCCGCCTCGCACGGACGGTTCGAAAAGGTCGTTCAAGCGGCCCTTCAGGAGCTGCCCGAAGAGCTGGCCAAGCGGCTCGAAGGCAACCTGATCATGGTGACCGACCTACCCGGCGTCGAGATCGTGGCGGAGGGGGTCGACCCCCGGACTCCGCTCCTCCTCGACGAGATGGCGACGCAAGGCGCCGACGAGCACCGCCGCCTGTTCATTTACCAGCGCAACATCGAACGCTTGATCCGCCACCCGCTCGAGCTTCAGGAAGACGTCTTGGAAATCCTGGCGCGTGAGCTCGAAGCGCACTTCAAGCGACCGACCGAGCCGGCGCCGGGCGCGAAATACTCGACGAACAAGTGAGCCCTCAGGGCGCAGCGGCCAGTTCGGATTGCTGACCGCCAAGGGCGAGCCACGTGCGCTCCATATCGGGCGGGGCGTTCGCCTCGAATCGGAGGGCGTTCGCCCCCCAAGGAAAACCTACCCTCGCGCAGTGAAGCATGGTGCGGCGCGCCGTCACCACACTCCCGTCCGGACGTGCGAGACGCCGCTCTCCGCCGTACGCATGGTCTCCAAAAAGCGGCGCACCGGCCTGGGCGGCGTGAACCCGGAGCTGATGGGTGCGTCCCGTCTCGGGCATCAGGTGAAGCAATGAAGCGTGCAACGTGCGTGCGCGGACTTCGTATCGCGTGCGCGCGTCGCGTTCACCCTTGCCGGAGCCCGCGACCCGGAGCTTGGCGTTTCGAGGATCGATCGAGATCGGCCAGGCCCACACGCCTTCGGTACCTTCGAGCTCGTGAAGGGTGATTCCGAGGTAGAGCCGCTCGTAGGCCCCTGCCTTGCGCGCTTCGAGCAAGCGTTGATTGGCAGCCTTGTTGAGCGCAAAGGTGACCAAGCCGCTCACGGGCGAGTCGAGACGCGAACTCGGGTGGGCTTGCAGATCGGGAAACTGAGCTTCGACCCAATGCACGAGACAAGCGTCATCTGAGGAAGGCGCAGTCGTGGGGAGCCCGGAGGGCTTGTGGACGATCAAGAGATCGGCATCGTGGAAGACCACTTTGGGCGCTGGCGCTGACACAGACACTGGGACGGACACTAGCACTGACGCTGACGCTGACGCTGACGGGATGTGGTATGCACTGCTCGTCGTGCAAGTTGCCGCAGGAATTGCGATGCTGACCTTGTCGCTGCTTTGCTGGGCTGGGCAGGTGATCGTGCTCTTCACGCCGGCAACCGGTGTGAAGCTGGGGCTCTCGGAGGCCGAGGGCGATGTTGAGCCTGCGTTCTGGGCCGACGTTCGCGGCGAGGCGCTGTGGGATTCCCTGACGCTGTGGACCCTGGTCGTCGCGGCCGTGTTGCTGCTCATGGACCACGGCGCATGGCCGTACTTCGGATTGGTCGGCGGTGGGATGTATGTCTACTTTGCAGGACGCGGAATCTCGACACGGCTCGCGATGGGCCGGCGTGGGTTGCGGGTCGGCAGCGCAGGAAGTGTGAGGGTCGGCCTCGTCTTCTTGGCCATCTGGGGTGTGATGGGATTCACGACGATCATGGCTGCGGCGGCCGCCCTATTGACAGCGTAGCTCTCGCTCTGGCGCCGATGACCGCAGGTACCGCGATTGCAAGACCGACCACGCCAACGATCGCCTGGAGCGGCGGCTCGGATGTAACCAATCGCTGTCTAGGCGCCTAGCACTTCCACCGTCCCGGCGTCTCCATCCACTCTCACGATGTCCCCATTCTTGAGTGAGCGGGTGGCGCTGGTGACGTTGACGACGGCGGGGACTGCGTACTCGCGGAGAATGATCGCCGCGTGGGACTGTGGGCCGCCGAGCTCGGTGACCACGGCTGACGCCGCGAGGAACAGCGGCGCCCAGCCGGTGTCGGCCGCAGCGACGACCAGGATCTCGCCTGGCTCGAAGTCGGCGGCCTGGGCTGGATCGTTCAGGATGCGCACCCTACC
>JBATLA010000619.1:0-3159 GCA_049669945.1 Polyangiales bacterium
GTGCTCGATCGCATGGCTGCGGCCGGGGGCGAGCACGTCGGCGAGGCGATCACCTCGATTGCCGTCGAGGATCTTTTCACGGCGGTGCGCAGTCGGCTGGACACGCAACAGGCCTCGCGTTGGGGCACCCGAAGCGCCGTCGACACGATCGAAGCGCCGCGCGAGGCGCTGGTGCAGATGGTGGAGAACATCACGCGCAATGGTTTCGACGCGTGCCCGCAGGGGGTGGTATCGCTCGAAGTGACCCGCCGAGACGGAGCGGTCGAGCTCTGCTTCGAGGACGAGGGCCACGGCATGGACCAAGACGCGCTCAAACGAGCCACCGACCCATTCTTCACGACCAAGCAGGCCAATGACCGAATGGGTCTAGGCTTGTTCCTAGCCCGTACGCTCGTAGACTCGCTGAGCGGCGAGCTGATCATCGAATCGGCGACGGACCGCGGCACGATGATTCGAGTCGTGCTTCCGCAAGCCGAATGAGCGACACCGACCTCAAAACGACCCCCAAGCCTTCCGTGCTGCTCGTCGACGATGACGACCGGTTCCGTTCGCGAATGGCGCGCGCCTTCGAAGAGCGCGGGTACGAAGCCCAACAGGCCGACAGCTACGACGCGGCGCTCGAGATCGGCACGAAGGAGAGTGCCGAGTTTGCGGTGGTGGATCTTCGGATGCCTGGCAAGTCGGGGCTCGAGGTCGTTCGAGAGCTCCACCGCATCGACGCCGCGACCAAAATCGTCGTACTGACCGGCTACGGCAGCATCGCGACCGCGCTCGAGGCGATGCGCCTCGGTGCAACGCACTACCTAACGAAGCCCGCAGACGTGGATGAGGTGATCGCCTCGTTCGACCGGGACCGCTCGGAGCCCGATGAAGCCGGCGAGCCCAGTGGGGGCTCCGAACCCGAGACGCCGTCGCTCGCCCGAGTCGAGTGGGAGCACATCCAAAGGGTGCTGACCGACTGCGAGGGCAACATCACCAAAGCCGCGGAACGATTAGGGATTCACCGGCGCTCGCTCCAACGCAAGCTCGCGAAGTTCCCGACGCGTCGCTGAGCCCGATACGAGGTCGAGCGGCCTAGGTGACGCTTGGGTCGCTGCGACGATTTGCCACATACATTCAGCCCATTCGAAGCCCTAACCTCCCGCTCGTGAAGGGTTGTTGGGCGATCGCGGCGCTCGTTGCGCCGATGTGGATAGCCTCGGGGGCGTCCGCATGCGGCACCTGCTCGGTCGGCGATCCAACGCTGACCGTCGTGGGGTTCGAGCAGCCGAAAGCCAGTCGTGTGCGGACATCGGCGGCGCTACGGCATCGTAGCGACAGCATCGGCGAGAGCGGTGTCGACGAGCTCACGCTTTCGGAGCAGCGGATGGAGCTTGCAGGCGCGTACTCGCCCACCGATCGACTCAGCCTCTACCTCATGATGCCCTTGGTTCATCGACTCATCACCGAGGTCAATCTCGCCGAAGCGAACGTCTGGGCACCTGGCGATTTGGACTTTCGCGTGCGCGGAGTCGTATGGCGTGATCGAAAGTTCGCGCCCCGGCATTTGGTCAGCGTGATTGGCGGACTCGAGTTCCCCACGAGCAGCATCGAATACGGCCCCGAGGGCCGACCGTTGCCGCTCGAGTTCCAAGTCGGCACGTCGTCTTGGGACCCGATCGCGGGCGCCTCCTACACGATGTTCATGAACCCATGGTCGGTGTACGTCGCGTCGATGGCGATTTTCCCGACGACCGGCACCGCCGACACGCGCGCTAGCATCAGCGTTCGACAAACCGCCCTCGGACAGTACCAGCCCTGGGACTTCCTGGCGTTTCAGTTGGGCGTCGAGTTTCGATTCGACGGTCCTGGCTACATCGCCGGCGTTCGCGACCCGAACACCGGCGGAAACATCACGTACGGCACGCTTGGCATCGTCGGGGTCCCCCACGAAAAAGTCATGTTGCACGCCACCGGGGCGATTCCGATGGTGCAGCGGCTCGACGGCACGCACGAAGAGGGCTTCGCATTCACGGCAGGGTTGATCTATGACATCTAGACTGCCCATTTTGCTCGCCTTGTTCGTGGCGGTGTCTCTTCCGCATTGCATGCGCGTCACCGACGGGATCGAGGTCGACGTCGCGTATCAGCCCGAGGCGACGCCAGCGCAGATCCGAACCGACATGGACTACCGCGTCGCATTGGATCGCGCGCTCATCGTCGTGGGGAAGGTCGAGTTGCTCCGGTGCGACAATTTTGTCTCGGATCTATGGGCTTTGTTCGCCCCTGCGCGCGCACGGGCGCATGTCCTCGACACCCCAACCAGCCTCGGCGTGCCACTCGTGATCGATCTGATGGAAAGCGCGGGCACTCCCGAATTTGCCGGAACGCTGAGGCCACCGCCCGGACGATACTGCGGCATGCGCGTCCTCGGGATGCCGGCCGACCCGGACGCAGCCGGTTTGAGCGATGAAAACCTGGAGATGATGCAGCACAGCGTCCTCATCGCGGGACGGGTCGTCGATACGAGCAGCGGAGAGGAATCCCCGCTGTTGGCTCGCATCTGGGAGGTCTTCGACTGCGAGATGCGGTTCGATCGTCCTTTGGTGTTCGACAGCCCGGTACTCGAGACCATCTCCATTCAAATCGACCACACGAGCTGGTTCGATGGCATTGATTTTGCACTGCAATCTTCGGACGCGGTGCAACAACAGATAACCGAAAATGTACGGTCGTCGTTGCGAGCTGTTCTAGCGGATGCTTCCGCGCAGCTCTAGAGACCGCGGAGCAAAGAGTAATGAAGAAACTAGTAGTCCTTGTAACAGTGCTTGCCCTAGGCAGCTTCGGCTGTAGCGACGATTCCGGCGACAGCGGGTCGCAGGAAGTGACCCTCACGTTTCAGGCCGTGGTCGGCAGCGAGACCTTCGTGTGCGGCGACACCTACGACAACCTCGGAGCGGACGACTTGACGCTCTCGCTGGTCGACTTCCGCTTCTACGTGCAAGACGTGGAACTGAAGAACGCCGACGGTGCATGGGTTCCCGTCGCACTCGAGGACACCCAGTTCCAGATCGACGACATCGCGCTTCTAGATTTCGAGGACGGATGCGGCGAGGTCGGCACCATCGACATGAACGACCAGATCGTCGGGACGGTGCCCGAAGGCGAATACGACGGGCT
>JBATLA010000620.1:0-2038 GCA_049669945.1 Polyangiales bacterium
GCCTGGGCGTGGTTGAAGGAGAACTTCGACGCCTTCACGGCGCGAATGGGAAACGCCCAAGCGGGCAACGCTCCCTGGTACGCGGCGTCGCTTTGCACACGCGAAGCTGCCAACGACGTTCAAGCCTTCTTCGAGCCACGGGTCGCCGCGCTCGCGGGCGGGCCGCGAAACCTGGCGGGCGCAGTCGAAGCAATTCAGCTCTGCGCTGCCAAGGCCGAGGCCCAACGCCCCGCGGTCGACGAAGCCTTCAGTCGCCCGTGAAGTTGGGGGCGCGCTTTTCGAGGAACGCCGTCATTCCCTCAGCCTGATCCGCCGTCCCGAAACACTCGCCGAAGGCGTCGTGCTCCTTCTTGTTCGCCTGAGGGAGTGGAATGTCGACCCCGTCGCGAATCAATCGTTTCGCCGTCGCGATCGCCAAGGGCCCCTTGGTAGCGATGTCTGCGGCAGCTTTCGTGGCAGCCGGGAGCAGCTCCTCCGGCTCGAACACAGCGTTTGCAAGGCCGACTCGGAGCGCCTCCTCCGCGTTGATCATCTTGCCCGTGTAGATCAGCTCGCGCGCCATCCCAGAACCGACGCGGCGAGGAAGTCGCTGCGTGCCGCCGAAGCCGGGGATGATCCCGAGGTTGACCTCCGGCTGACCAAACTTGGCTTTGGTGGACGCGTAGATGAAGTCGCACGCCAGCGCGAGCTCGCAGCCACCGCCAAGCGCGAAGCCATTGACGGCCGCGATGACAGGAAACCGAAGGTGCTCGATGGTGCTGAAGACCCGCTGGCCGAGCGCCCCGAAGCCGCGGCCCTGCGCCTCCTCCATGTCGCGCATCGCGGCGATGTCCGCGCCAGCCACAAAGGCCTTCCCGGTACCCGTGATCACGGCGGCACGAACGTCGTCCCTTCGCGAAATCGATTCGATCGCGGCGCTGAGATCACCGAGGACCTCCTGGCTGAGCGCGTTGAGCTTATCGGGCCGATTGATCGTCAGGATGCTGACGTGGCCCTCGTCCGTTACTTCCACAAACGACATGGCACGCACTTTAGCCCAAGGCGTCGTCGTCGCCACCGATGAGGCTCCGAACCAAGGATTCGGCGCTCGAGTAGGGATCGGCACGCCCCTCGACGATGTCTCGAAGTTTCTCGCTCACGCGCTCCGCGAAGCGCGTGTCGACCTCGTCGATCAGCGCTTGCACGAGGATCGCGCGGAGCTCTGCCAAGCGCCGCTGCTCGCGAATTGCGAGCCCCGCCTCGGTCGTGGTGAGGAACTCGCGGTGCTTTGTAAACGCCTCGACCAAATCCTCGAGGCCTTCCCTGCGATTCGCGACGGTTTTGACGATCGGCGGGACCCATTCGCCCGCCAACGCCTTCGGCCCCTTTTGGAGCGTCGACACGGCTGTGTGCCCCTGCATCTTGCTGACGCCGGTCGGAACCCTACGGAGCGAAAGCATCTGTTGAAGGTCTTGGGCGGTGGCGTCCGCGCCGATCCGATCGGCCTTGTTGACGGCGAAGACATCGGCGACCTCGAGGATGCCAGCTTTGATCGCCTGGATGTCATCGCCGAGGCCTGGCGCCATGACCACCAAAGTCGTGTCGGCCAGCTGCGTCACCTCGAGCTCGTCTTGTCCGACGCCGACCGTCTCGACGATCACCACGTCAAACCCCGCCGCGTGCAACACATGCAGCACGTCGCCGGTCGATCGGGAGAGTCCACCGAGATGCCCGCGCGTCGCAATCGAACGGATGAACACGCCCTCGTCCGTGAAGTGCTGCTGCATGCGAATCCGGTCGCCGAGGATCGCGCCGCCCGAATACGGGCTCGTCGGATCGATGGCGAGCACCGCGACGCGCTTGCCCTGCTGCCGATAGAGACGAATCAAACCGTCGACGAGCGTGCTCTTGCCGGCGCCCGGGGTGCCCGTCACGCCGATCACATACGCATGCCCCTCGTGCCCGAAGACCTGCTTCAACAGCTCGTGCGTCCGTGGATCCCGCTCGTCGATGAGCCGACAGGCGCGCGCGATCGACCGCGTGTTTCCCGCCCGTACCC
>JBATLA010000621.1:0-4531 GCA_049669945.1 Polyangiales bacterium
CCCCCCCGCGACGGGTCCCCAGCTTCCAAGCAACTGCTCGATCGTTCGCGGGTCGAGACCGGCGAGATCGCCAATCGTCCGGAGCCCAGCCGCCCGGAGCTTGACGCGGGCCTTGGGACCGACACGCCACATCCGCTCGAGGGGAAGTGGCGCCAGGAACTCGGCGGCCGTGCCCTCGGGCACGACCGTCAGGCCATCGGGCTTGTCGAGGTCGCTCGCAATCTTCGCGACGAACTTGTTCGGGGCGACCCCTGCGGATCCGGTCAGCCCAGTCTCGCGAACGATGTCCTTCCTAATCGAGACGGCGATCTCCGGTCCGTCCCCAAAAAGAGACCGACTACCCGTGACGTCGAGGAAGGCCTCGTCGACGGAGAGCCCCTCCACCAGGGGCGTGTAGCGCCGAAACACCCCAAAAACCGCCCTGCTCAACTCGAGATAACGACTCCGGCGTGGGGGCACGACCACGGCTTCGGGACAGCGACGCAAGGCCTCCACCATCGACATCGCGGAGCGCACTCCCGACGGCCTCGCTTCGTACGAGGCAGCGGCCACGACGCCGCGACGCGAACGGGCGCCCACCAAGACCGGCTTCCCACGCAAATCTGGATCATCCAGCTGCTCCACCGACGCAAAAAACGCGTCCATGTCGAAGTGGATGACTGTACGCATGTGCTCTTTCACGACCCTACCGCAAGAAGCCTTGATATGCAGCGCGATCCAAGGTTACCGTCCGGCGCTATGGCGGAACCGGGCAAAGACAACCCCTACGAAGGGCCGTGGGGCCCGCTTCGGCGGATAGACGACTGGATCTTCAAAGTCGAAATGGGGATCCTCTGGACCTTCCTCGGCGTGTCGGCGGTCATGGTGTTCCTGGATGTCGTGTACCGACGCCTCGCTGCACCAGACAGCAAGGTCGCCGAGCTGACGGCTCGGATCTTCGGCATCGAGAGCCCGGAAACGAAGGAGACGCTGACCTCCATCGGTCCCGCCGCGTCGGCGGTGATCGGCGTCGCCCTCGTGTACTTCGCTTTTTGGACGGCGGAGAAGCACGCGTCCGAAGGCAAAGAGCAGTCACGCATGAAGCCGCTCATCGAAACGGTTGCTGCGTGCGCCGGCCTCGGCCTCCTCGGCTGGATCATGATCCAGCCCACGGTCGAGTCACGCTGGTTCTATCTACTCCTCTACGCACTCAGTGGAGCGCTCTGGCTCTATACGACCTTGCGGGAACGCCCGCCGGGTTGGGTCGGCAGCCTGCTCGCCTTCATCGTGGTCACGGCGCTGTACCTCTACATCACGTTCAACTACTTCCCGGACGGATACAGCTGGTCCAAGGAGCTCTCGCTCATCATGCTGCTCTGGGTCGGTTTCCTCGGCGCGAGCGTCTGCGCGCATCAGGGGAAGCACATCCAGGTCGGCGCGCTGAAGAAGGTGGTGCCCCCATCGATGTCGCGGTTCACCGATTCCATCGGCTACCTCCTCACCGCTGCGTTCTGCTTCTTCATGGCGCTACTCGGCTATGAGTACGCCTCCGAAGCGCTTCAACTCGAAGGTCGGTTCGAGCAAACCAACGTTCCGGACTGGGTGGCAACCATCGCGGTGCCGGCGGCGTTCGCCATGACGATGCTTCGGTACATTGCCGCAGCTTTCAGCTCCCTGATGGGTGGCTCGTACGGCGCGGCTCCTGAAGAAGAGGTTGTCGCAGCCGCGGCTCAAGCCTCGAAGAAAGGAGCGGAAGGATGAGCGAAACTCGCGAGCGCAAGCTTCCGTTCCTGATCATGATCATGATCGTCCTGTTCCTGCCGTTCCTCGGCAAGGGCGGGATCCTCGCAGCGGCTATCATCGCCGCGGCGCTGGTGGGCTCACCGCTGTTCGTGCTGATCGGCATCGCCACCCTCGGCAGCCTGTTCCTCTGGAGCGGCTTCCGAGACCCGATGCAGTTCACGATCGTGATCGAGGGCATTCGAAGCCTCGCAGACAGCCCCACCCTGCTTGCCATCCCGTTCTTCATCATGAGCGGCGCGGTGATGAGCCGTGGTCAGATCAGCCAACGCCTGGTCGACTTCGCGCAAGCCCTCATCGGCTGGGTCCCTGGTGGCATGGCGATGAGCGGTGTCATCGCCTGCATGCTCTTTGCAGCCATCAGCGGCTCGAGTCCCGCGACCGTCGTCGCGATCGGCACCATGATGGGGCCTGCTCTCATCGCAGCGGGATATCAAGAGCGCTTCTCGCACGGCTTGCTCACGTCCGCGGGCTCGCTCGGCATTCTGATCCCGCCGTCCATCCCGATGATCGTGTACCCGATCGTCAACCAGACGGCCGTGATCGAGGTCGAGCGTCTGTTCGCTTCGGGCTTCGGTCCCGGCCTCGTGATGGGCTCGATTCTGATCGGCTACTCGTTCTACCAGGGCATCAGAGACAAGGTCCCGACGGAGGCGTTCAAGTTCAAGCGGCTCGCGGCCGCAACGCGAGATGGCTTCTGGGCTCTGATGTTCCCGATCCTGATCCTCGGCGGGATCTACGGTGGCATCTTCAACGCGGTCGAGGCATCCGCGGTCTCGGTCGCCTACGCAGTCGTGGTCGAGGTCTGGCTACACCGGGCGCTCAAGCTCAACGCCATCCCTGGCATCTTCGGCGAGACCGGCGTCTTCCTCGGCTCTTTCCTGGTGATCATGGTCATGGCGCTCGCCCTCGGCGAGTTCCTCGAAAAGGAAGAGATCCCGGCCCGCATGGTCGAGTGGATTCAGGGCAAGGACCTCGCGTACTGGCAGTTCCTCGTCTTGCTCAACCTCATCCTTCTCGCGGTCGGAATGATGATGGACATCCTAAGCGCGATGTTCGTCTTCGTACCGCTCCTGGCGCCAATTGCCGCGTCGATGGGCGTCGACCCGATGCACTTCGGAATCATCTTCATCGTCAACCTCGAGATCGGCTACCTGACCCCGCCCGTCGGTCTGAACCTCTTCGTGGCAAGCGCACTCTACGAGAAGGGCCTGGGCCACGTCATACGCAGCGTAACGCCGTTCGTGGGCCTCATGCTGATCGGTCTTGGTTTGATCACCTGGTACCCACAGCTGTCCATTGGCCTTGGCAATGCGATCATGGGCGCTGACCCGAACGCATTGGTCGATGAGGACAACGACGGTGAGGACGATCGCGGCGAAGACGCCGGCGGCATGCCCACGATGGAAGAAATGATGCGTGAGGCCATGGAGGCTGACGAAGCCGACGAGGACGAAGAGCTCGGGGACGAAGAGCTCGGGGACGAAGAGCTCGAAGATGAAGAGCTCGAAGATGAAGAGCTCGAGGACGACGGACTGAACGCGGAGTAGGTCCGGATCCGGACCCCATCGTGTGAGCGCGGCTGCACCGGCCGCGCAGCCGTGATAGGCTCGCTCGCCCGATGGCGTACACCGTTCTCGCTAGAAAATACCGGCCTCAGAGCTTCGCCGACTTGGTCGGCCAGGAGCACGTGGCCCGCACGCTTGGCAACGCCATCGAGGCCGATCGCGTCGCGCACGCGTTCCTCTTCACCGGCGTTCGAGGCGTCGGCAAGACGACCACCGCACGGCTGCTCGCCAAGGCTCTGAACTGCGAGAAGGGTCCGACGCCGACCCCGTGCAACGAGTGCGGCCCCTGCGTGGACATCACCGCCGGCGTGGACGTCGACGTGCAAGAGATCGACGGCGCATCCAACAACAGCGTCGAAGACGTGCGGCGCTTGCAGGAATCCCTGCCTTATCGACCCCAGCGCGACCGATACAAGATCGTCATCGTCGACGAGGTGCACATGCTTTCGGCCGGGGCGTTCAACGCGTTCTTGAAGACGCTCGAAGAGCCGCCCGACCACGTGAAATTCATCTTCGCGACGACCGAAAGCCACAAGGTCCCAGTGACAATCCGGTCTCGCTGCCAGCAATACGATTTCCGGCTCATTCCACATCGGCTCATTGCCGAGCGCGTCGGATCGATCCTCGACGCCGAGGAGCTGTCCGCGGACGACGAAGCGATCTCGGTCGTTGCGCGCGAGGCCGCCGGATCAATGCGCGATGCCCTAACCCTTCTCGATCAGCTCGTCGCGGTCTCGGATGACCGCATCACGGCAGACACCGTGGCGGCGAGCCTCGGAATCGCCGCTCGCGAGGCGCTCTACGACGTGGCCCGGGCGGTGCTCGAAGGCGACGGAGCCGGAGTCGTCCACGCGGTCGACGGGCTCGCCGACAAGAGCGTCGACATGCAGCATTTTGCGCGCCAGCTGCTCCAGCTCATGCGCGATCTGGTCGTCCTCAAGCTCGACGCGGGCGACCCGGCCGAGTGGGTTCCCGAGGAGCGCGAGAGCGCGGAGTCGCTCATCGAAGGGATCGACATCCTCGAGCTCCAGCGCGCGTTCCGCGCGACTTCGCTGGTGATGGACGAGATGGCGCACAGTCCGAACCCCAAGCTCATGCTCGAGATGGGGCTGGTGCGCGTCGCAACCCGACCGCCGCTCCAGTCGGTGTCGGAGCTACTGGCCCGGCTCGACGCGATGCAGGGT
>JBATLA010000622.1:0-11826 GCA_049669945.1 Polyangiales bacterium
TTCTCAGCAGGGCCGCGAAGAGCAGCAGCGGATCCGGACGGCTGCCAACCACGACATGGGCGTGGCGATCCACACCTACTTCAACCCGATGATTTGCGTCTCTTACGAACCCGCGTTCAGTGATTCGGAGGCGCTCGGGGCGCTCTTGAAGCACGACAACGGCGACACCTACATCTACGAGTATTCGAGCAACCTCGACAACAACTTCCTCGTGAGCCAGTTCGACTTCGAGGCCGAGAACGGCGTGTCCGCGTACGGGGTGTTGACCGACGAAGCGATCAGCCACGGCTACGACGGCTGGATGGAGGACTTCGGCGAGTACACCCCGCTCGACGCGGTGTCCGCGGAAGGGGTGACCGGCACCGCGTACCACAATCGCTACCCGCGCGACTACCACTGCGGGGCCTATGAGGCGACCATGGATGTCGGCAAGCCGCTGGCGCGTTTCACGCGCTCGGGGTGGACTGGCTCGCCCGCCTGCTCCCCGATCGTCTGGGGTGGCGACCCGACCACCGGCTGGGAATACGACGGTCTACAGTCCTCGATCTACCGCGCCCTTTCCATGGGCACGTCCGGCGTGGGCATTTGGGGCTCTGACATTGGGGGCTTCTTTTCCTTGTTCGGCCGTCAGCTCACCGACGAGATGTTCGATCGCTGGATCGCATACGGCGGCCTTTCCGTCGTGATGCGCAGCCAGAGGAGCGGGGTTCAGGTCCCACCGTACGACCGTCCCCAGCCATGGGACGAAGACCACCAGCCCGTTTGGCGGCTCTATTCGAAGCTCCACACGCAGCTGTATCCGTACATCGAAGCCGCCGCGGTGGAGTACTACGCCACCGGCCGACCGGTGATGCAACACCATGTGCTCACGCATCCTGGCGATCCGGAGGCCACGGCGCGGGACGACCAGTACATGTTCGGCCCGGACCTTCTGGTCGCGCCCGTCTATGTCCAAGGCGCCGCCGAGCGAGAGCTCTACCTGCCCGAGGGCGAGTGGGTCGAGTGGTGGCGCTCCGTCACCTATGGCGAAGCAGGCGGGACGTTCACGCTGACGGGAACCACGATGCACAGCGGCGGCGAGAGCGTCACGGTGTCCGCGCCCACCCCGGAGATTCCCATGTTCGTCCAAGCCGGCGCGGTCATTCCGATGCTCGCACCCGACGTGTTCACCCTGGCCGAGTACGGCGACGATCCGGCGATCATCCATGCGTCCGACCGCGATGCGCTCCTGCATGTCCTGGCGTTTCCACGGGGCGAGACCTCCGGAACGTTCTATGACGACGGTACCTGGACGAGCGTCGAAGACGACATCAACTGGACGCTCACGATCGTGAACGACCGCGAGCGCACCATTCATCTCGAGGCCACGATGAACACCCGCGCCACGCCGGTGCAGGTTTGCGGCGTGAGTCTCGATGGGGTGGCGCTCGACGAAGGCAATTGGTCGTTCGACGAGACCACCGGCATCCTCGATGTGACCTATACGACGATATCGGGTGAGTTGCTGATCACGGGCTGCTAGGCTCCAGCGTCAGCGTTTCAGGGGGTTAGCGTTCTTGCCGCACGCAAACCCGAGTACACACAATCCGCGATCGACAGGCCGCTGACGTACTGCCGCGAGCAGATGCCGACCGCGTTGCGGCCTGCGGCGTAGAGGCCGGGCACTACACCGCCGTTCTCGCTCAGCACCTGGCCGGTCTTCTCGTCGACGGCGAGCCCGCCGAGGGTCATCACGGCGCACAAGTGGCGCTTGGAGTCGAGCGAGCAATCGATGGCGTAGTAGGGCCCGTTGCGCATCGGGTGAATGCTGTCGCTGGCCTTGTGGAAGGGATCGCCGTGCTGGCCTTCGCCCAAGCGCCCATAGTCGTCCAATGTCTTTTGCAGCGTGTCGCGCGGGACCTCGAGCATCTCGGCAAGCGCAGCGACGTCCTCTGCCTTCCTGCAGTTGAGGTAGAGGTTCATTAGCGCAGCCGCGCGCTGAAACCACTGTAGCTTGCCGGGCTTGGACTGCTCGTGGGCCAACTTCTTGAGCTCTTCGTCGATGATCAACGTAGCCACACCACGGTTTTGTTCGACCATGGCCTCGCCGATCTTGGCTCCGTACCAGAACTCGTTGGCGAAGCGCTCGCCGTTGCCGTTGACCAGCACGCCCTGGGCAAACGCGTTGGGAGGATACAAAAAGCGCCACGCCGATGCGCGGTGCATCTGATCGAGCTTGCCGCCGACGCTCTGGCCGAGGCGGATTCCGTAGCCGTCGTCGCCATGCGTTCCAAGCGGAAGCCCCGGCAAGAACTCCGGAATGTGCTCGGCCACCATCTCCCGATTGAAGATGAAACCGCCGGCACAAAGCACGAGACCGTTTCGCGACCGAATCCGCTTGGGAGTCGAATGCTTCTGCTCGATTGCGTCACAACGCTTGCGCAGCTTGAGTGCCAAACCTGAGGCCACCTTGGCGATGGCGGTCTCCCATCGGTGCAGCCTTCGGTGAAGCCCACGCCAGAAGCCCGGCGGCAGCTCCTGGACCTCGGCGCCCACGACACGACCCGCCGCGTCGACGATGAGTCGACTCACCCGTGCCTGAAGCTGAATTCGGACACCTGCGTCGAGCGCTGTTTTTCGCAATGGCTCGGTGATGCTTGCGCCGGGGAATGCACCACCGTCCGGGCGATGCCCACGCTGCGCTGGCGTCGCGTGTTCGCTGTAGGGCGGGAAGGTTTCGTTGCCCGAGAAGTAGAGGTGATATTCGTTGGGGGGATAGGAAGTCTTGAGCGGGCAGAGCGTTGGCAGGAACGGCACCCCCCGATCGGTCAACCAGCGGACGTTGTCGGCGCTGGTCTCGCAGAAATCCCGGAGTGTCTCCTGGGACACGGCGTCTTGCACCTCCATCGAGAGGTACCGGTACATGTTGTCCACCGTGTCCTCGACACCGGCTTGTCGTTGGATGTGCGTCCCGCCGCCCGCGTAGAAGATGCCTCCACTAATTGCGGTCGCGCCCCCGCCGTCGAATCGGTCCAAGACAATGACGTCAGCGCCGCGCTCGCGCGCCTCGGTGGCGGCAGTGACACCCGCTGCGCCGAGGCCGACTACGACCACGTCCGCGACATCGTCCCACTGCGCGCCGTCCACATCATCCACTACGAGGGGTGTCAGGCTGCTCATCTGGATTGCGCAAGCTAGCACGCCGGTTCAAGGTTCGCAGCGATCCATGGAGCTTCCCGTGACCCCACAAGGCGTCGGTCCAGTTTGTCTGGTGACCGGCGGCAATGGCTACGTCGGCAAGCACCTAGTTCGCCGGCTGCTCGAGCTCGGCTGCGAGGTGAGGGCGCTCGACCTCGCCCCATTCGAGGGTGACTCGCGGGTCACGAGCGTCGTTGGCGACATCCAACGGCTGAGCGATCTGCGACCTGCATGTGAAGGTGTGGATACGGTCTTCCACACGGCGGCCATCATCAACACGCTGACGCTCGCGCGACCGAGTGTCCGTCGCCAGGTGTACGGGGTCAACGTCGGTGGCACCGAGAACGTGATTCGGGCGTGCCAAGCGGGCGCCGTGAAACGTCTGGTCTTCACGAGCTCGATCACCGTCGCAGTCGATCGCCCAGTACGCGGTGCAGACGAGACCGCGCCCTATGTGGGGGCCGATGGGCTTGCGGACCTCTACTCACAAACCAAGAGCCGGGCCGAGAAGATGGTGCTCGAGGCCCACGACAAAGACGGGCTCCGTACCGCCGCGGTGCGCCCGGGCGGCGTATGGGGGCCGGGGGAGGGCGCCATGATGGTGCACGATTTCCTCGAGCACCTCGCGGCCGGCGATTTCAAGGCGATGATCGGCAGCGGCGAGTCCGTCACCGACAACGTACACGTCGACTCGGTCGTCGACGTGCACTTCCTCGTTGCACAGAAGCTCAGCGACGATCCGGATCTCGTCGGAGGCCAAGCGTACTTCGTCAGCGACGACGAGCCGACGAACCCGGTCCTCTGGTACCGGCCTATCGTCGAGGGCCTCGGCTACGCATGGCCCAAGGTGCGCGTCCCACGTCCCCTGGCGTACGCGATCGCGTATCTCGGAGAGGTCGCCCACTACTTCGGCGGACCGTTCCCCACGATAACCCGCCGAGGCGTGCTCTCGATCTGCTGCGACGCCTCGTTCCGTGTCGACAAGGCGAGAGCGCATCTCGGGTACGAGCCGCGCACGAGCGCCGCAGAAGGCATTCCGAAGCTGATGCACGAGTTCCAAGCCACCCACGACAGGCTGAAGGCGCAACGATGATCAAGCTCATCTATCTGCTTTGGCCGCGCCAAGCGATGGAGCCTGCGACCCGCCGCACGACCTTGCTCGAGGGATGTGCCCCGGAGCTCCTCGAGTCCGGCGCACGCTACCTCTTGATGAACATCGACGACGATCACGTCACGGCCCCTTCGCCGACCCCGACAACCAAGCGCAACAACCCCTTCGTCGCCGAGGTCAGCATCTGGGTCGACGACATGAGCAGGCAGGAGGCGCTCGAATCGATTCTCCATGGAGGGGGATTCGAGATCGCTGGCTATCGTGTCCGCGAGCACGTCTATACGGACTACGGCGGCAACGAGCACAGCGCGAAGCGCGACTGGCCAGATGGGGAGCGCTCGCCGGCCGTCATCTCGGTCACCCCGCTCGAGCGCCCCAAACGCATCCCGAAAGCCAAGTGGATGAGGCATTGGTTCAACCGCCAGGGCCCGATGTCGGAGAAGATGCAACCGCGGGCTCGCTACGTCCGCAATGTCGTGGACGAAGTGCTGACCGAAGGCGCCATCCCCTACGAGGGGATCGTCGAGGAATCCTGGCCATCTGCCGCTCACATGACGAATCCCTACGTGTTTTACGGTGCGCGCAACCGTTTCGAGCTCATCAAGAACATGGCGATCATGGGCCAAAGCGTGGCCGCCTTCTTGCCGATTTGGAAGATCGTCAGTGTGACGACGAGCGAGTACTACGTACGCAGTCCTCAGGGCTAGCGCGCGCTTTTGTGCTGGACGTCGAACGCCGTTTTCGGTGATCCTCAGCGTTGCATGCGAACTGACAGACGTGACTTCCTGAAAATATCGATGACGGGGGCCGCGGCGCTATCCACGATGAGCGCCGGCGCGACCTTGTCTGGCTGCACCTCGAGCGGACCGGCCTCCGGCATGAAGCATCTTCGTCCAGAAGACCTCGATTTGCTGCGCGCGATGACGCCGGCGGTCTTGAAAGGCAAGATCGCGCCGACCGACACCGCCGCGATCGATCAAACCCTAGAGTCGTTCGACACGCTGATGGCGGATCTTTCGGCGCCGGTCGTTGCTGGTGTGCTGCAGGCCTTCGACGTGCTCAACTTCGGTCTGACTCGAGGGCTGACGACGGGTCAGTGGTCTGCCTGGTCGAAAGCATCTCTCGAGGATGCGGAGACCGCGCTTGCCCGGCTGCGAGAGAGCGGCATCGGTCTCCTCAACGCGATCTACGCCGCGGTCATTCGCTTGATCATCAGCAGCTACTACCTGATTCCGGAGAACGCCGCATCGGCAGGCTTCATGCCGCCTCGCAAGGTTGCCAGCGTCGTTCCGGCAGGCACTCCGGCCGAGGAGGGGACCCCATGACGGATCAGTCGATGGTCACGATCGGCAACACGACCGATCCGTACAACAACGCGAAGGCGCGCGGCTGGGACATTACCGATGCCAGCGCGCTTACGACGCCGCTCGAGCTCGAGGCGGATGTCGTCATCGTGGGGACCGGCGCTGGCGGTGGCACGGCCGCCGAGACCTTGAGCAAGGCAGGCCTGAGCGTCGTCTTGCTCGAAGCCGGTCCGCTCAAGACCTCCAGTCAGTTCGACATGCAGGAGCGCGGCGCGTACCGCGATCTCTATCAGGAGGGCACCGGCCGCGGCACCAAGGATGGCGGTATGGTCATCCTGCAGGGCCGCTCCGTCGGCGGCTCGACCACGGTCAATTGGACGACGAGCTTCCGAACGCCACCCGAGACGCTGAAGTTCTGGGCCGATTCCATGGGCGTGAGCGGTTGCTCGGTCGAAGAGCTGGCGCCGCACTTCGCGCAGATGGAGGAGCGGCTCAACATCCACGAGTGGCCGCAAGCGCCGAACGCCAACAACGGCATGCTGCAGCGGGCTTCGGAGAAGCTCGGCTACGATTGGGCCACGATTCACCGCAACGTCCGCGGTTGCTTGAACCTCGGCTTCTGCGGCCTTGGCTGTCCAGTCGACGCCAAGCAGTCGATGCTCGTAACCACGATCCCCAGCGCGCTCGACAACAAGGCCAAGCTCATCCACCACGCGCGGGTCGTGCGGGTGCTCCGGGATGGCGATTCCGTGACTGGTATCGAGGCCGAGGCTCTGACCCCGAACGTGCGCGGAAGCACGGGTCAGACCATTACGGTGCGCGCCACACGGACTATTCTGGCTGGCGGCGCAATCAACACCCCTGCAATCCTACTGCGCTCCGCGGTTCCTGACCCGCAGAGCCGTATCGGCAAACGAACCTTCCTCCATCCAACCACGCTGACCATGGCGATCTACCCGGAGTCGATCGATCCTTTCTACGGCGCTCCACAGTCGATCTATTCCGACCACTTCCAGTGGCAGAACGTTCACACCGGGCCCGTCGGCTTCAAGCTCGAGGTGCCACCGCTACAGCCCGCCTTCGCGGCGGGTTTCTACTCCACCGCGGGCGAGGAGATCTCGTCCAGCATGGATCAGCTGCCCAACACGCAATGCATGATTGCCCTCCTGCGCGATGGCTTTCACGAAGACAGCCAGGGCGGCGTCGTCGAGCTAGGCGACGCGGGTCAACCGATCCTGGACTACCCGATCAACGAATACCTTCTCGAAGGTGTGCGTCGCTCCTGGGGCATCATGCTGGAGATGCAGTTCGCCACCGGCTGCACGTCGGCCCGCCCCGCCCACAAGCAGGCCAGGCACTACTCGACATGGAAAGAAGCGAAAGCTGCCATCGCCGAGCTCCAGATCGCGCCGCACAAGGTCACCGTTGGAAGCGCCCACGTCATGGGCGGCTCCCCGATGGGCGACGACCCCAAACAAAGCGTCACCGACTGCGATGGCAAGTTCCATCACCTGGACAACCTCTATGTCATGGACGGCTCGCTGTTCCCGACGAGCATTGGCGCCAACCCGCAGCTCTCGATCTACGGCCTCGTCCACAAGCTTGCGAGCAAGCTAGGGGCCCAGTTCACTGCCTAGAAAGCGGAGTAGCGCTTCATTGACCACTTGCGGCTGCTCCTGTTGCGCGAAATGCCCAGCATTGGGAACGAGCTGGGTGCCGCGCAGGTTCGGGACGCGGTCGGGCATCGTCTCGAGTGACTTGGGCGTGATGATCTGCAGCACCGGGTCGCTCTCGCCGCAGAGGAATAGAGCGGGCGCTTCGATCACGGCACGCCCGTAGTCGGGGTCGTGTTCCCAGTTGATGTCCATGGCGCGATAGGAGTTCAGCCCACCGATGAATGCCGTGTCCGGCCCGGTTCGCATGTACTCCTCGACGAGGTAATCGAGGTCCTCTTCGCTCATCCAAGGCCACGGGAGTGGCTCGCTCGGATCGGCGAGCACGTCGAGGTACCCAGTGCCCTCTGACGGAAAATTCTCGAAATCGAGCAGGCTCCCGCGCGCGCTCAACGCCCAGTAGATGCGCTTCAGGTACAAACGCGGATTCGCGCCGAGCTCGGCTTCAGCGGGGCCGATGGTTTGGAAGTAGTGGAGATGAAGGAAGTGCTTCTGGGCAATCGCTGCGTAGGTGTCACTTGGCTTCGGGCCTCGGGGGCGCGCATCCGTCGGGGTCTTGGCCGGGTCCCTCTTCTTCTTGCTGCTTGCGAAGCCCACCCCATACGGCACCGCGATCGAAACGACGCCGCGCACCCGTTCTGGTGCGTGCAGCGCGGTTGCCCACGCGGCTTGTGCACCGAAATCATGGCCGACGAACACGGCCTTCTCCTCGCCCAGCGCGTCGAGAAGTCCCGTGAGGTCCGAAACGATGGTTTGGTTGCCGTACTCGGAAGCGTTTACGGGGCGATCGGTCCGTCCATAGCCACGCATGTCGACCGCGATCGCGCGGTACCCCGCCTCGGCGATCGCCGGCAGCTGGTGGCGCCATGAATACCAAAGGCCGGGAAAACCATGACAGAACACGACGGCCGGGCCTTGGCCCTCCACGACCGCGTGCATGCCGAGTCCGTTGGCCTCGACCTGCAGGTGCTCCACTAGGGCTTCGAAGCGGCGGCGACGGCCTCGACGAGGCTCTTCGAGAACATGCGCCCCGTCAGGTTGTCACGCACCTTCTTGTCGGCGGCGTCCCATTCGGCCTTGGCGTCACCCGCTTCGACCGCCTGGATGCCCTTCTTGAGGACGATTTGATACGCCTTGTCATCGTCCTTGCGAATGGTCTTGTTGAGAAGCTCGTGCGCGCGCTCAGCGGTGCTATCGAACGCCTCTTTGTACTCGGGCGGCAGCTCGTCATATTTGTCCTGACGCATCACCGTGCCGCCCGCGATGATCGCCGAGTTGTGCGCCGTCATGTATTTCACGCGCGTGTACCACTGAAGGGCGACCGCGGTGAGCGCCGAGGAAGAAATCACGTCGACCATCCGGGTCTGAAGGGCGGGGTAAACCTCGGGTACACCGAGTCGAACCGCGCTTGCGCCGATGACCTGGTAGAACTCGACGAAGATCGGGTCGTCTTTCCACACCCAGGGGCGCATCGCCTTGATCTGATTCGGGCTCTTGATTGGCTGCACGGAGAAGAGTCGCGTCTTCCCTGCATCGCCCCAGCCAACGAGTCGCATGTTCTCTTTGCCGAACATTCCCTCGAACTCACTGGACATCTTGTCACGCACGCGGTCGAGCTCTTCGTAGGTATCGAGGAAACCAGGCAAGGTCAGCACGTTCATGGCCGGGACCAACATGCTCATGCCCGTCATCGTGACGACGCCTCCGTCGAGCTGACCGACGCGCATCTTGCGAACGAAGTCGCGCTCGTCGCCTTGGGAGCCGCCGGGGTAGAACCGCATCTTGAGCTTGCCGTCGGTCTTCTCTTGCAGCGTCTTGTTCCACGCGTTGAGAATCTTCATCCACGAAGAACCAGCCGGAGCGAGCGATGCGATGCGCAGCGTGTACCCCTCCTCGGCCTTGGTGTGGGTCGTGGTTCCTGGGAGCGCGAAGGCCGCAACCAGGAGTAGCAAGAGTGGTACAAAACGAAGCTTCATCTGCAAAAAACCTTTCCGTCGACTCGGAGCGCCGAGACTCACAAGGAACTTCGCTGGCGTCAATACGAAGTGTTAGCCGCAGCCAACATACTCGAGGCTTCCTCCTCGAATAGCTCGACGGGCCTGCCCGGGTTTTTAGTCACTCTCTCGTCCACCCTGACGCTCACAATCACCTTTCCGGCGTAGCTGAGGATGCTGAGGCCGAGGGCGCGTTTGGCGGGGTGGGGCACGCCGAACATCAGCTCACGCAGACGTTTTCCAGGGATAAAGAGCGGCTCGTGCCGGCCGGGCACCTTGGTCACGAGGAGGCTCGCTTTGAGTCCGAACACCTCGTGGACGATGTGCTCCACCGTCGCGCGAGGTGTGGTATGGCCTAAGCCGATGGCCCCCGGCGTCGTAGAGAACAAGGACAGCACTGCGCGCGATCACCTCGCGAACGAGCGCACTTTTCTCGCATGGGTGCGGACCGCGCTGGGCTTGGTGGGCCTCGGCGTTTTGCTCGAGAGGCTTGGTGCCGGCAGTGATCAGGCCATCGCGATGGTCGCTGGGGTGGGCTTCATCAGCTTCGGGGGGCTCACGATGATCTACTCCGTGAGCCGATACCTCTGGGTTGCCAAGAACCTCCAGCGGGGGAAGTTCCCCGTGGCGGTGCGGGGACCGATTGTGATCACGTTCGGCGCACTGCTAGTGGCCGGGGGCGCGCTCGTCTACGTGCTGCTGCTGCAGTAGCGAACGGTGATGCTCCCAAGGCCGGTGTAACCCAGAAGGTCACTCTTCGTGGCCGTCTTGGTCACAATCGAGCGTCCAAAACTGGAAAAAATGAGTAATTCCGAAGCCATTCCCTATTGGCACGGGAGGTGCTCATGTCCATCCGTATTCGAACGATGCGCTTCCGGGACACCCATGACTTGACCCCACGCGGCTTCCAGTGGCTCGCGATCTTCGCGATGGCGTCGCTGGCCGGTTGCGGCAGCCAATTGGAGACACAGTCCCGTGCCGACCTCCAGCGCGTTCACGCGCAGCTTCAGTCCGAGCAGGCCGGCGACTCGGAGACGGAACTGCAGTCGGATCGCAAGCTCGAATCGCTGGGGACGCTTCGCACTTATGTGGCAAGCGCGTTCGCCAACAGCCCCGAGCTCCGCGCGTCGTACGAAGAGTGGCGTGCTGCCCTCCAGGGGCCGGCGCAAGCGCGACGATTCCCCGAGCTGGTGCTCACGTATGGGGGGTTCATCCGTGCGGTCGAGACGCGCGTTGGACCGCAGTTGCATCGCGTAGGGGCGATGCAATGGTTCCCCTGGCCCACGCGACTCAACGCGGGGCGTGATGCGGCGGCGCATGCTGCGGTTTCCGCCCAGCAACGATTTGAAGCGCTGGCACTCGAGGTCGCTGCGGAGGTCGCACGGGCGTATTGGAAGCTTTGGTTCATCCAGAAGAACCAAGTCGTGCAGCGAGCGCAACGCGACGTCCTCCTGAGCCTTTCGGAGCAAGCGCGCGCGCGTTTGGAAGCGGGTAGGTCGGGTCTCTCCGACCTTGCCCAAGTGGACCTATCGATTTCCAAGGTCAGCGATGTCATGGCCGGGCTTCAGGAAGCGGAGCGAAGCGCGACCGCGGAGCTCGTTCGTGTCATCGGCGCGGAGCCCGGAACGCCGACGCCGATTCAGCCCGAAGAAGATCCCCCATTGGCCTTGCTTCCGGGAGCAGAGGACAGCGAGCTCAGGGATGCGGCGGTAGCGCATCCGCGTGTGGAGGCCATGGCCTCGATGTCGGAGGCGGCGAATGAACGGGCGCGCGCCGCCAAGGGCGAAAGAGGGCCCTCGATCGGGCTCGGCCTCGAATGGATCGTCACCGGCACGGCCGTCCCTCCTTCGATCGCCAATAGCGGCCAAGATGCGGTGATCGGGCTGGTTGGGCTCAAGATTCCCGTGTCTGGGGGCGCATACAAAGCGGCCAAAGAGCAGGCCCTTGCTGAAGGCGCGATGTACCGCGCGCGAGAGCGTGCTGCGCGCGATCGGGCCGTTGCCGAGCTGGCACAGGCGCTCGCCAACCTTCGCGACGCGGTACGGCGCGTGCAACTCTACGAGACGACGCTGGTACCTCAAGCAGAGACGACCTACAGCTCGACGCTGGACGGATACCAGAGCGGGCGCGCGTCCTTGGCAGAAGTGCTCATTGCCGAGAGGGACCTCCTCGAGCTCGCATTGGGGCTGTTCCAAGCTCATGCGAGTTACGGCGTGTCGTGGGCCGAGCTCGAGCGCGTCGTAGGCCATCCAGTGGTCACACAGCCCGATGAGGATGACTTTGCGCCATGACCCAACGTAAACGATACGCATCGATGGGCGCTGCCGTTCTTCTCGCGTTTGCGCTCGGCATTGGGGTTGGCATGCGAGATTGCGGGAAGTCCGACCCGGTCGAATCCGCCGCACCCGATCATGGGGAGCATGAGACGAGAACCGTGTGGACCTGCTCCATGCACCCGCAGATTCGGATGGATGAGCCCGGCCAGTGCCCCATTTGCGGCATGGACCTCATCCACGCCACGCCGGCCGGCTACGACGACGAAAGCGAGCACGCGAGCACCCGCGGCG
>JBATLA010000623.1:0-1844 GCA_049669945.1 Polyangiales bacterium
CGCCTCGACTTGAGATCTTCGGGCCGGGCGAATGGCTCGGTCGAGAACAGGCGGTTCTTGCCCCCGTCGCCCCAGGTGAGGAGCTCGAAGCCAGCATCGTGGAACATCGCTTCGAAGCGGTCGCGCACCTGGGTGCGCACGTGAATCAGTTGATCGAACTCCGTGATGAGTCCCGGCGCCGTCAAGACGAGGATGGGACGTACCACCATTCCCATGCCTGTGGTCGTGATGCCGGCTGCATCGAGCTGCCCTGCACGGATCTTGCGAATGAAGTCGCGCTCATCACCTTGGCTGCCGCCGGTATAGAAGCGGATCTCGGCGCGACCTTCGGTTTCCTTCTTGAACTGCCGTCCCCAGGCCTTGAGGATCTTTCCGAACGCGGAGCCAGGTGGGGCCAGCGATGCGTAGCGAATGACGAGCGGCCCGTCCGCCGATACGTCCGAAATCGGGCCGCTGGGTAAGAAAAGAGCGGCCGCCGCGAACGCGACGAGCAGAAGATAGTTCCAAGCTCTCACAGTCGCTCCCCTTACCAGACCGGGAGCGCGGGAACCAACCGTTGTTCCAGGGTGCTTCGTCCAAGTCTCGGACTCGCGGACGAAATGCGCGGTTGGGGCTGCAAGGTGCTGAAACGACGGGAGTTTCGGAGGCGGTGCCTGTCCCCTACTGTGAGATATCGCACACGATGGGGTGATTGCCTCCTTGGGGAAGCTGGGAGACTTGCCACAGCGGAAAATTTCCGTGAATTTGTTATTCAGGAGGCCCTGATGGCTTATCGATGGCTTGGAGCATGGCTGCTGATTGCGGCGTGCTCCGTTGGTTGCGGGAATGACGGAAGCGGTGGCCCGCCCTTTAACGGGTCTGGTGGCACCGGGGGCGTCGGCGGAGTGGGCGGTCAGAGCGGAGCCGGTGGCACTGCGGGTACGTCTGGCACGGGCGGGAGCTCGCCCACGTGCACCACGAGCGCCTTGTGTCGCTCCTGTCCCGCAGATGGCTCTTGTGACAGCGCGGACGATTGCTCCCTTGGTTTCGTCTGCATCGAGTCAGGTTGCGATGATCTGCAGGGCACGCCGATCAAGCAATGCGTATTCGCCGGTGGTGGCGCATGCACGAGCAACGCCAACTGCGTCGGAGCACGCGAATGCCTCGAGGTGCCAGGCGAAGGCAAGCGGTGCGTCAAGACGACGCCCGGTTGCGACAGCATCTACGACTGCGTTTCTGGATTCACTTGCGAAAACAGCAACTGCGTCGATCGTCGCGTTCCCTGTGACCTCGATGCCGATTGTCCGATGAATCACGTCTGCGCTGGCACTGCGGCCGCAAGCTTCTGCGAGCGAATCCATCGCGACTGCGACTTCGATTTCGATTGCGGCGACTTGGCGACGCACTGCGAAGACATCGACGGGGACGGGAGCAAGGAGTGCGCTGGCACCTTCAATCCCAACGATCCCGGTTCTGACGCGTGCACCAACGCGCAGTGCAGCGATCCGGCCCCGGTCTGCGAAGCGTCCAGTGCAGGAAGCATGACGCAGTGCGGCCAGTACGGGCTTTGCGACCTCGAGACCGATTGCGCGGCCGGCTTCACCTGTGTCGCGCTCTGGCCCGACGGTCGAAAGGAATGCGTGGAGGACGGAGGCGACTGCTCGAGCTTTGCCGACTGTCCGGTGCAGCAGGTTTGCGCGTCTCCGCGGCAGGGCGGAGCGCCCAGCTGTCAGGCGGGGTTGCAGCTATGAGTGCACTTGGGCGAAGCACAGCGACGAGAAGCGCGCTCTCCGCTTGGGCACTCGCTCTACTGTGGTGCGCCCTCGCCCTTGCCGTTGCATGCGGTGATTCTACCCCTTCTGCCC
>JBATLA010000624.1:0-12403 GCA_049669945.1 Polyangiales bacterium
GTGCGGCACGGCGATCACGCCGCGACGCATTTCATCGCTGAGGCGAGCCAGGATGCGTACGGCCCCTTGACCGGTGCCGACCTCGATCTCGTCGCCGTCGGCGATCGAGAGTGCCTCTGCATCGACGGGGTGGATGAGTGCTCGGTTGCCCGCCGGTTGGCGGATGTGGGGGCTGTTGTGCATCCAGCTGTTGTGTGAGCGCCGGTCCCGCTGGCCAATCAGAACGAGCTGGCCGGGCCGCGGGCGGAGCGAGCTCTCCTCTGCTTCGAGCCGTGGCAGGTCCACGGCGACGTCCTCCGGGTAGAGCTCGACCTTGCCGTCCTTCGAGACGACACGCTTGCCAAAGAAGGTCCCTGGCTCGTTGGGCGGCAGCATCACGCCGCCGGGTTCTTGCTTGAGCTGCTCGAGCGTCACCTCGCCGCCCCAGCGCATCAACAGAGCCAAGACATGATCGGGCGTGAGCTCGACGTTGCCGGGTAACCGCGCGAGCACGCGATTGAGGCGCGGCAACAGGTTGCCCACCTTGCCCCACGGTTTGGCGCCACATGCGAGGGCGAGGTCTGCGAAGATGCGCCATTCCTCCCGCCTCTCGTACTTTGGGCGCACCATCGCCGGCGTGTACTGAGCGTGCGGCGTCACCTGCAGCATGGCGTGCGACGCGGGGTAATCAGAGCGCTCGAGCATGTCGGTGGCTGGCAGCAGGTAGTCTGCGTAGGCGGAGGTTTCGTTTCGATAGATGTCGATCGAGACCAGCAGCGAAAGCTTCTCGAACGCCTTCGCCAAGGCGCCACCGTTGGGCATCGAATGCACGGGATTGCCAGCCGACACGAAGAGAGCCCGAATCCGCCGCGGGTCGTCGTTGTCGATTTCACCCG
This sequence comes from Polyangiales bacterium, assembly GCA_049669945.1. Taxonomy (GTDB): domain Bacteria; phylum Myxococcota_A; class Polyangia; order Polyangiales; family Houyiibacteriaceae; genus SG8-38. The sequence goes on from JBATLA010000624.1 coordinate 876, forward strand.
GCAACGCAGCGACCGGAAAGCAGCCTGCCACCTGATGCCACTTGCCGCGGAGCACCCGGTGTTCGTTGAAACCGCCGAGGCCAAGCCAGCCGGCAAGCTTGAGGGTGTCGAACGGACCCCGAGGCACGAGCAACCCTCCCCGGCGGTCGATGTTGCCCGTGATCAGGTTGAGCCCCTGGACCAGCCAGTAGGCAATCGATCCGAAGGGGCCCATGTTGACGCCGGTCGACATGTACAACGCGGCGCCATCGGCGTTGCGGTAGGCGCGAGCCAAGGCGCGGATGGTCGCGGCGTCGACTCCGGTGACCGCGGCCGCGCGCTCGGGGGTCCACCCGGCAGCCGAAGCGACGAATTCGTCGACTCCGTTGGCGACCGCCTTGGCCGGCTCGAGGTCGATGCCATCTTCGTGCGCGATGACGTGCAGCATCGCCATCAGAAGGTAAACGTCGGTTCGAGGCTGGATCGAGACATGCTCTCCGACTTTCTGCGCGGTCTCGGTCCGGCGGGGATCGACGATCACCACCCGCCCGCCGCGCGCCTCGATGCTTTGGAGGCGCTCGAGCGCGTTCGGAAGCTGAACCATCGACATCTGGCTCACGACGGGGTTGCTACCCATGCACATGAAGAACTTGATGTGGTCGAAGTCGGGGACAGGATGCACCATCGAACGTCCGTACATGGACGTGGAGACGTGCAGCTTGTTGTTGTTGTCGATCGAGTGGGAGGCGAAGAGATTCGGCGAGTGCAGCGCTTCGATGAAGCCGGCCGACATCAATATGTTCTGGAAGCTGAAATAGGTGGGGTTGCCGGTGTAGAGCCCGACGGATCGAGGGCCCCACTGCTTGCGTAGCTCCCGAACCTTGGCACCAATCTCTTCGTTCGCCTGCTTCCACGTGATCCGCTCGAAGGCAGAACCCACTCGCTTCATCGGGTAGTTGAGGCGCTCTTCGTCGTGGTGCATCGCAGCGCTACCGAGCCCCTTGACGCAGCAATAACCCTTCGACAATGGGTTGTCGCGGTCGGGACGAACTGCCCCCACGCGCTGGGTCTGCTCGTCGACCTCGACGGTGAGACCGCAGTGCGCCTCGCAGATTCGACAGTATGTGCGCTTGATCGTGCTCATCCCGATGCTCCGAGCGGAAGGATAGTCGGCGAAACGCTGGTGCGCCGCTGACGATAGGACGGTTTTTCAACGCACGCGCCTGGGATGAGCAAAAATCTCTCGCGATACTGCGCACCATGCGAATGGTCGGCGCTGATTTTTCTCTGTCATCTTGGGCGCTGCCGGGGGTAGGCTCGACCGGAGTAAGGGGTTCAATGTTTTCACCGAAGAAGATCATTCCGCGCTTGGCCATCGCGGCATTGCCCCTCGCGGGCACCGCCTGCGGAGGCGGTAGTGATGGCGGGCTCCCACAGGACAACGTCACGGACGCGATCAACGCGTTCTGCATGACGGTCGCGCGCTGCTATCCGGGCTACGACATGAATGAGTGTGTCAACTACGAGCAGGCCTTCGCCGAGTACGCTCGCAACTACGGCGAAGCATGCGTGAACGTCGTGGCGAGCTATTTTCAGTGCCTCTCCGAGCTCAGCTGCGAGGACTACATAGACTACGGCCCTGGGTTCCAGGCCTGTGAAACCGAGATCAACGACACATTCGAAGCCGCGTGTTCCAAGTAGCTCATCGGCAGTCCTGCTAGAGCGCCAACGCGATGATCATCGTCACCGGCACCAAACGTTCCGGCACATCCATGTGGATGCAGCTCTTGAGCGCCGCAGGGTTCCCGCCCATCGGCGCGGCGTTCCCGCGGAACTGGGAAACCACCATCAAGGACGCCAATCCCGCCGGCTTCTGGGAGTCGAAGCTTCGACACGGCATCTACTACCTGACCAACCCCGACCCACAGACGGGGCAATACTTGTTCCCGGAGCAAACGCGGCAGTGCGCAGTGAAAGTGTTCGTGCCGGGTCTAATCAAGACCGACCGCGCGTTCATCGGTCGCGTGGTGGCGACCGTGCGACCGTGGCGGCAGTACGTGCGCTCACTAGAGCGGCTCTATCAAATGGAACGCGACGCTCGTGACGCTGCGAAAGAGAAGAATGAAGACCCCCTGCCACCGGCCGTGTACTTGCCGCCAGTGATCGAATGGTGGGTCGAGAATTTCTCGCTCTTCAGCGACATCGTCACGCGGCGCTATCCCTTTACGATGGTGTCCTACGATTCGGTCATCGAGGACCCGGACACCGCGGTCCGCCGGGTCTTCGACTGGCTCGGCGAGGGCGATGCCAACGCTGCCGTGGCACAGGTCGATCCCGCCCTCAGAACCCAAGACGTGACGGCACACGAAGCCAAGGCTGCCGGTGAAGACGACGTGGAGCCGGCGGTCGTCGAAGTGTTCGATGCGCTTTACGAGGTCGTTCGCAAGCAGGAGCCGATCGAGCAGTCGTTCATCGACCTGCTCAACGAGACGAACGAAAGGCTGAGCGCGCACATCGATGCGGCAATGCGCGAGACCGCGGCCGCCCATCTCGCACGACGAAAAGCCCTGCGGGAGAGGCAGGCGATTGACGACGCCGCCAAGAAGGCAGAATCAAGCGCAACGGAGACCTAGAGCGTCGCTGGTGGGGTCGACCTGCCACGCGCGGCTTGTAGAGAGCTCGGAGATCGCGCAGATGGAGGCGCGTGCCTATCTTGGTCGCAGAGGGATTGCGCAAGGCGTATGGCGAGGCACGGCTCCTCGACGGGGTGAACCTCTCGGTGCACCAGGGCGAGCGACTCGGGCTCGTTGGGAACAATGGCTCGGGGAAGTCGACGCTTGCGCGTATTCTCGTCGGCGAAGACCAGCCCGACGAAGGGCGCGTCGCGCGGCGGCGGGAGGCGAGCATTCGCTACCTGTCACAGGAGCCGAGTCTTCCTCTGGGCCGGAGGGCGCGGGATGTGGTGCTCGAAGGGCTTGGCGCCTGGGCCACGGCGTATGAGCGTCACGAAGAGCTCAGCCATTTGATCGCTGCGCAAGAACCGGGCTGGGAGGCACATCTCGAGGCGCAGAGCGAGGCAGCGCACGAGGTCGAGCGGCTTGGCGGCTGGGAGAACAGCCGCAAGGCAGACGTGCTCTTGCAGCAGCTCGGGCTCCGCGAGCTCGACCGGAACGTCGAGCAGATGAGCGGCGGAGAACGACGGCGGGTCGCGCTTGCGCGGCTGCTGGTCGAGGAGCCCGACTTGGCCATTCTCGACGAGCCAACCAACCATCTCGATGCGGACACGATCGAATGGCTCGAGACCTATCTTCGTGATCAGTATCGCGGTGCGCTAATTTTGATCACGCACGATCGCTACGTGCTCGATCGCGTCGTGACGCGGACGCTCGAGATCGATCAGGGCAAGGTGTACAGCTACGAGGGCGGCTGGCACGCGTACCTCGAGGCCAAGGCGGAGCGGCTGGCGCACGCCGACCGCGCGGAAGCCAATCGGCAGAACATGTTGCGAACCGAGCTCGAATGGCTTCGGCGCTCGCCGAAGGCGCGTACCACGAAATCCAAGTCACGCGTCGATCGCGCCGAGGCGCTCCGGGATGCGGCGGCACCCAAGACCGAACAGGTGGCGAAGTTCGCGGTGCAGACGCAGAGACTCGGGAACACCGTGCTCGAGGCGCAGGACCTCGGTGTTCGCCTCGGCACACTCGAGCTCTTCGACTCGCTGGATTTCATCCTGTCGCGGGGCGATCGCCTCGGCATCGTGGGTCCAAACGGCGCAGGCAAGACGACGCTGCTGCGGGCGCTCCTTGGTGAGCTCGAGCCCACGGAGGGCCAGGTCGTCGTCGGCGCAAATACGAAATTCGCGTATTTCGACCAGGGGCGGAGCGGCTTGATCGAGGAGGAGTCGGTCCAGCAGAACGTGGCCCGAGATCGCCCGCAGGTGACCTTCCAAGGGCGCTCGATGGACATTCGGAGCTACCTGAAGCGCTTCCTGTTCGAGCCGTATCGCACGCGGGACCGGGTCTCCTCGCTTTCGGGCGGCGAGCGGGCGCGGGTCGCCCTGGCGAAGTTACTCTTGGCCCCGGCGAACGTGCTGGTGCTCGACGAGCCGACCAATGATCTAGACGTGGCGACGCTTTCGGCGCTCGAAGCGATGCTTGTGGAGTCCCAGTCGACCGCGCTCATCGTCAGCCATGATCGCTACTTCCTCGACCGGGTCGCCACGAAGATTCTCGCCTTCGAGGGCGACGGCCGAGTGCTCCAGTACGCTGGCAACTACAGCGACTACCGGGACCAGCGCGCCGCGCGTCAGCCGGACGGCAAGCGCTCTGCAGAGAAGGCCGCGAAGAAGTCGAAGGCCAGCGCATCGCCGAAGGGCTCGAAGCTCTCGTACAAGGAGAAGCAAGAGCTCGAACGGCTCGTCGGCGAGATCGAGCGCTTGGAAAACGAGGCTGCGGAAGTCGACGCGATGCTGAACGAGCCCACACTCTACGCCGAGCGGGCAGACGAGGTGCCGGCGATCCTAGCGCGGCAGCAGGACCTTCAGGAAGCCCTAGAGACGAAGATGGGCCGTTGGATGGAGCTCGAGGCCAAGGCCGGCGGCTGACGCCTGTGGGGCTACCCCGGTTGGGCTTGCTTCACGAGCGATCAGCCGACAGGCGCGCGGCCCCGAGCCTTCTGCGGGTCGCGCATGTCCAGGAGAGACACAGCGACGCCGTACGTCGCGAAGTGACCGGCTGGACGAATCTCGATGATGCAGTTGTCGGCGATGGTCCCGTGCTGCTCGATCAGCCGTCCCGTGAGGGTCTCGAGGAGCTTCGGATCGAGCTCGCTCATCGGAATCACGCGCGCAGTGCCGCTGAAGGCGATCGTCGCGTCGGGGATCTTGATCCAGGGCATGAACGGAACGCGCTTTGCGATTGTCACATTGAGCGCCACGTGGGGGTTGCGCAGGATGTGCTTTGCCTTCCACGAATCCTTCGCGACCCGGACGTAAAGAACCCGGTCGATCGCGACATAGACGATGCCTGAAGAGCGGGCCTGGCCTTTGGGATTCACGTAGGAAAGCACGGCGAACGAGCGCTTTTCGATTTCCTTCCAAACGAGGTCTGAGCCAATGGGAGCCGGCATGGGAGGAGTCGTAGATCTGCGTCGGGTCCTGTCAAGGAGAGTCGTGCGTAGCTTTCTCGATCGAGCTGTGAAGGGGCCTGACGGACATCGAAACCTTGGTGTCAGGCAAGCCGAAACGGACGGCTCATGACTCAGACCAGAACAAGGCAAGCCAGACGGTGGGCGCGTCTGGGCTCGTCCACGCGACTTGGTGCCTTCTGTGCGCCGGTATGAACGCGGCGTCGCCCGGACCGAGCTCGACCTCGTCATCCTCGTCTTCGTAGCGTAGCCTCGCGCGGCCGCTCAATACGATTACCCACTCGTGTTCGGACTGGTCGTACCAAGACGACTCCGCAGAGGCATGCCCGGTCGAAACGATTCGTTCAATCCGGAGGCCGGGCGTGCGCAGGAGCTCATCGACTTGCTCCTCGTCGAGTGACCTTGGAAGATCTTGGAGCAATCGAGGATGCCTGGTGTCGCGCGTCATTGCTCTAGGCTTGCCACTACCCAATCCATGCGAGGAATGACGCGATGACCTCTTTCGCGTCTTGTCGAATGATAGGGCCGTGGGCGACAATGAGCTGGCGCGGATCCCAGTCGAGCTCGGCAGAGAACGTCGGGTCCTCCCGCTTCTTCGCGAGTCCGGGCGCTGCATACATGCGAGCCCCGGGATAGCGCTCGGCCCACTCGGTCAGGAACAAGTGATGGAGCTTGTTCGGGGCGACGAGGTAGCGGACCTCGCCAAGCTTCTCGAGCTCTTCGGCTAGCTCAGAGGTCAGTGCAATCGGCGACCACAGCCAGAGCTGCCGGCTGGCGAGCCGAGCTACGGCCATCCGCGTCGGATAGGGAAAGCTGTAGAAGGACACAATCGGACCTTCCACGGTCCATAGTTCTTCACCCGCGGGGCTGAGCACGGGCGGAGTATACAACGCCATGCATCGAGCAGCTCCTCGACGCTCGGGAAGGCTTACAAGGTGGCGACCTGTTGAAGGCGTTGCAGCCGTTCGGTGGAAGGTGGTTGCAGGTGGCTCAGGCGATAGTGTTTGTCGAGCTTGGCGTATTTGGTCTCGCCAAAACCGTGATAGGGGAGGAGCTCGTAGGCTGAAGCGCCGCCCGCGTTGCTCACGAACTCGGCGATGGCTCGAATGTCTTCTTCCGAGTCGTTGATCCCCGGGATGACCGGCGTGCGAACGACGACGTCGACCCCGGGAAGCTCGAAACGGAGCCTTCGAAAGTTGTCGAGGATCTGGTCGTTGCGAACTCCGGTGACCCGCTCGTGCTTCTCGGCATCCAGACACTTGATGTCGAAGAAGATCCGATTCGCCAAAGGCGCGACTCGCTTCATCGTCTCCCAGTTGCAGAGTCCCGAGGTCTCGATGGCGGTGTCGATCCCGCGATCTCGGGCCGCTCGGAGAAGCGCATGCACGAATGAGCCTTGTGCAAGAGGCTCGCCACCGCTCACGGTCAGTCCGCCTCCGGACCTGACGTAGAATGCGTCGTCTTCTTCGACGATACGCAAGACGTCGTCCACGCCCAGCCAATCGCCCGACAGCTCGAGCGCTTCCGAAGGACAAACCGAAGCGCAGTCGCCACAGCCATCGCAACGACTACGGTCGAGCGTGGCCTTGCCATCATCATCGTGGGAAAGGGCTCCCTCGAGGCAGACAGCGATGCAGCGATCGCATTCGTCGGAGCCGACGCAGCGATCGCAGCTATGGATCAGCTCGACCGACCGCGAGCGACCTTCCGGGTTCGAGCACCACATGCAGGCGAGGGGGCAGCCTTTCAAAAACACGATGGTGCGGATGCCCGGCCCGTCGTGAAGTGAGAACTTCTGTACGTTGAAGATCAATCCCTTCGGCGCGTCGTTCAAAACTCATGCTCCGTTCTGCGGATGATCTCGTTTTGAAGAGCCGGCGTGAGGTCGACGAAGTAGGCGCTGTATCCCGCGACCCGGACCAAGAGGTTTCGATACTTGTCTGGATCCTCTTGTGCGGCGACAAGCGTATCCCGATTGATGATGTTGAACTGAATGTGCCACATCTTCATGTCGCAAGCGGTGCGAATGAGCGCCATCAGTTTTCGGGTTCCGTCCTCCCCCGCCAACGACGCAGGCGAGAGCTTCATGTTCAGAAGCCGTGCGGCTCGCTCTTTGTACTGGGCGCACTTGGTGCTCCCGATCGACATCAGGGTGGCGGTCGGACCCTTGACGTCCCTGCCCTGCGATGGGCTGATGCTTTCGGAGAGCGGCTCCCGCGCCTTGCGCCCATCCGGAGTCGCCCCGACGACCGCACCGAGTGGAATGTGGGACGTGACGGACACGTAGCGCAGATCGAGCTCGCCGCCGAAGGCGGTGGTATGACGATGAGCCAGGCCTGCGAAACACGCTTCGATGTCATGACCGAGCTGGTCGACCGCGTGGTCGTTGTTCCCGTACTTGGGTGCGTGGACGCACATCTGTCGCACGGCCTCATGGCCGACGAAATCCGCATCGAGCGCCTCGAGAAGCTCGTTCATCGTCAGCTTCTGCTCTTCGAAGACGAGCGCGCGAATGGCCGCCAGTGAATCGATGACGGTGCCGAAACCCATGACGTCGAAGAACCCGAGATAGAGCGCGCCTTCGATGGGACCCGAGTGGATGTCTTTGCAGCTCTCCATGCAGAGATCGTGCAGCATGGAGAACATCGGCGAAGCGATGTGGCGGGACTTGAGCGTATCAGACACGTACTGCTGGATGAACGTGTGTTGAACGACGTTTTCGATTTGCCGGCTGAAAGCCTCCCAGAGCTGATCGAAGGTCTGAAACGTCCGCGGGTCTCCGGTGCTGATGCCCACGAGCCCGTCGCCGTAGCAGCCTATGCGACCATCGCGGAGCGTCATCTCGAGGATGGCGCCGAGATTGATCCACGCGCAACCGGTGGAGATGCCCTCTCGATTGAGCATCTTGGTCTCGGAGCAGCCGGTCACGCAGTAGTCGTTGGCCTCCTCCATGCTGCCGCCCTTGGCAACGAGCAATGGAATGATTTCGTCGTCACAAAAGAGCTTCGGAAAGCCGGAGCCCTCTTTGATGGTTTCGGCGACCTCATGGAGAAACGCGTTCGGTGTGCGTGAATGAATTCGCGCGGCGAGGTCGGGATAGTTGAGTGGGAACTCGCGCTTCGACTTCAGAATCAGATAGGAGAGCTCGTTGCTGGCGTCCACACCGTCGGGCGTGAGGCCACCAATCGTGGTGGCTTCCCAGTGTGCAAACCCGTCGGTTAGCGACGGCATGCCCGGCTTGGCGTACACATCGGTGCTTCTGGCCATGCCGATCCAGATCGACTCCAGCAAGGTGAGTGCCTCGTCCTCAGTGAGCCGCCCTGCATCGATGTCGTTGCGGTAATAGGGATAGAGATACTGGTCGATTCTGCCGTTGCCGACGACACCGCCGACCGCCTGTTCGAATCGTGAAACCGTCTGCACGAACCACTGCGACTGCACCGCTTCGTGGAACGTCCTCGCTGGATGTTCCGGAACCCGTTCACAGATGTTGGCGATGTTCTCGAGCTCGCGGCGCCTCTCTTCGCCTAGCTCTTCTGCGGCCATCGACCGTGCCAGCTCGGCATATCGATGTGCAAATGCGACCATCGCATCGCAGACGATGCACACGGCTTCGAGAAACGGCCGCTGCTCGACGTAGGCGGCGGTGTCGTAGGGATCGAGGGCGGCAAGTCGCTCCGCAGCTTCCTTTCGTATCGAGCCGATCCCACGCTCCAACACCTTGCCGTAGTCGTGCGCCCAGGCGAGCATCGATCGGCCCGACGCGGTCGGTGTCACGACGAATATCCTCTCCATGAGGCGGCGCGTCTCTTCGGGGAGCGCGTTCATCGTTGCCGTGTGGTAGGCGTGAGCGTGCCAGTACGGCAGGATGTCCTCTTTGAGGGCAGTCACGTCCTCTTCGGTGATGAGGATCGGGTCGCCCGGCTTACTCGGTGCGAGCTCGTGGGGGTGTGTGTAAAAGCGTCCCGGCCCGACCAGCTCACAGTAGACCACGGCGTAGCGGCCCGGCGGCCCGGCACTGCCGACCAGCAACTCGTCCTCTTCGATATGGATTGGCTGGTTGTCGAGGATGTGTGCAAGTGCCTTGGCCCAACGCAGCACCATCGCTTGCCCCTCGGTCGATTTCATCGATTCGGTCAGCAAGCGAGCGCGGTGGATGTTGAGACGGATCGGTTGGTCGCGAAACCCTTCGAGCATTCGCTGAATGCGGGCGCGCTTGGATTCGGCCACATCGGCGACCAGGCCGATCGGCTCCCCTTGCTCGATGCGCGCTTCGTGTGGCGTCCGTACCTTTGCAAGCGGTGCGTTCGCGGGGGATTCGAAAGCGTCCAACATGGCTTCGGCTCCTTCCAGGCACACCGTGCCCGAGTATAGGGAGACCCTACGATTGGGACGCCGATAATCGCAATGGTCGGGGCTGACTAATCGATGTAAAATATTGACATCATGCATTTGAGCGCCTGCATCCTCTTGCCGCGCACGCTCCGCATTCCGAAGCAGCACGCGCACCTCGGCTACGAGCTGCACTATGTCATCGCAGGGCGGGCTTCGTTCGAGCTCCCGGACAAAGAGCTCAGCGTGAAGCAGGGAGATTGCTTCTACACACGCCCACGGACGATGCACCGAATGGAGGTGCCCGACGGAGAGTATCTTCTGCAATACATCGCGCTGCTCGAGCTCGACCCGGCCGCAGACGCCGAGCTCGCGGACGACCTTCAGACCCTCATCGGCGAAGGCCGGGTCCGTCGGCTGGGGGATCGATACCACGCGCTCTTCGCACAGATGAGCCGGCAGTCATTGTCCGATGACGCCCGCCAGCATCGCGCGGCGTCTGCTCGTATGGCGGGGTTTCTCTATGACATGATGACCGACACGCGGGCTGCGCCTGGGAATCATCCCGCAGTCGAACAGGCGCTCGAGTTCATGCGCTCACAGGTGGGCGTTGCCTATGGCCTCGACGAGCTCGTCGCCGAGCTCGCGCTCGACAAATCGTATTTCATTCGCCTCTTCAAGAGGAGCATCGGAGTGCCTCCCATGAAATACGCCATGAACCTCAAGATGAGCGCGGCCTCGGACCTGCTTCGTACCACGACGGAGCCGCTCGCCGCGGTTGCCGCCCGAATCGGCTTCGACGACGAGTACCATTTTGCCAAGCGGTTCAAGCAGTGGAGCGGGACGGCCCCAGGGATGTATCGCAAACAGGACTAAGCCTCCTGGACCTTCGTTAGTTCGCGTCCACCACGCTGCCGGCGCCAGTGATACGGACGTTGAGCTGAGGGTCGCCTTTGTAGAACACCGCGCCTGCGCCCAGGAGGTCGACGTTGAGTTGGTCGGCAGCACTCACGTTCACCGTGCCCTGCCCCGTCAGAAGGACGCTGCTCTCATCGGTCGTCAGCTCGAATGCTTCGACTGTGCCCGAGCCCTCTAGTGTGACCTGCTGACTCGTGACGTCGCCGGTCAGCGTCACGGTTCCTGCTCCGCTGAGGATCGTTTCTATCGCACTTGCCTCGGTCTCTGCGTTGATGGTGCCCGCCCCCGACAGCTCGACATAGTCGAGCTCTGGCACCGTGATTTCGACGCTGAACTCGCTGATCCCCCCTGTGCACTGCGTGTACCCAATCTCCCAGATGCCGTTGATGACGTCTCGGTTGAGTATGTCGATGACGTTTTGCTGGCTTCGGACGACCACTTGTTGTGGGGTGCCTGGGACGACCGTCACGTCACCTCCGACTTGAAAATCGAACCCCGTGAGGCTCGAGAGATCGAGTGTTTGGGAAACGATCGGGCCGGAACCACCGACGCACGAGTCGGAACCGCATCCGGCCACCGAAACCGCCAATCCCAGAACCACGCTCGCCGCCGCTCGAAAGAGTGTCATGGCAAGGACCCTAGCGAGACCGCGCAGCGAGTCAAAATCCTGCAGCGCTCGCCTCTCTGATCAACGTCGGCCAGATGTTCGGAAGTAGTAATGCTCGACCGGATAGACTGCCGGTTGGCCTTCCGCGTCGAGGCAGGGGCGCGCGATCGCCGAGGACAAGCCCGAACGTCGGCGGGTTCTGCCCGCGACCGCTTTGAACGTGGGGCCGCTGTTCGCTTCATCGCACGCGAGGCAGGCATTCAAGCTCCCGTCGGGCAGCTTGTGCCTCGTGGGGAGCGTGGCCGTGCAGGTGCCCATGCACTTGTCGCGCGTGTTGTCGATGTTGAAGCTCCAAATCTGCGCGCAAGCCTCCGTGAAGCCGAGGTTTCTCAAGCAGCTCAGTTGTGTCTTGTCCCCGAACAGCCCACGCATGCCGCACAAGCGCCCCGCACGATTGAGGTCCTTCTGTTGGATGTAAACCGCGAGGTCCTGCAAGGAGGAGCAGGCGCCGCACCGGCCGCGGTGAGTGACTTGGCCGCCCGCGGCG
>JBATLA010000625.1:0-1506 GCA_049669945.1 Polyangiales bacterium
GGTGTGGGCGGCGGCACACCCGTCACGATCAACTGCGACACCGACTTGCCCGACCCCAGCGCCTACGTCGTCGGCGATGTGTTCGACGACGTCCCAACGACATCGAGCGACGACTGCACGGGCGAGATCTTCCAGCCGGGCGCGGACGCGGCCAACCGCTTGAACACGCGCCTCGAGAACGCCGACATCGGCGATGTGGTTTGCCTCGCGGAGGGCGACTACGAGATGGAAGCGACGATCAACATCTCCCTCGTCGAGGGGTTGACCGTCAAGGGCATCGGCGAATCGCCTGATGACACCGAGCTCCTCTTCGGCGGTCCGGGAACGGGCATCGGCATCTTCGTTCAGAAGGACAACGTGACGATCGAAAACCTTCACGTCCGAAATACGGGCGCAAATGGTATCGAGCAAGACGGCACGACCGGTTCGGTGTTCCGTAAGGTGAACGTGAGCTGGGACGACTTCTGCGACACCGTCAATGCGCCGGAAAACTGCGGAAACGCATGTGCCGAAGACGTGGACTGTGCCGATCCGCTTCTGAGCTGCGAGGACGACGCCTGCGTCGGCGACCAGGGCAAGAATGGCGCCTACGGCATTTACCCCACCAACTGCGAGGACACCCTCGTCGAGTACACCCAAGCCACCGGCGCCTCGGACGCGGGTATCTACATCGGTAAGTGCGGATGGCTGGACGAGGACACCACCGGTGGCGTGGTTCGGTACAACATCGCGGCGAACAACGTCGCCGGCCTCGAGGTCGAGAACTGCCTCGACGTCATCGCACACGACAACCTGGTCTTCGGCAATACCGGCGGCCTCATGCCGCTTCAGCAGCCAATCTCGGCTGACCGTCCCGCCAACACCGGCGTCCTGATGGAGGACAACAAGGTCTACTGCAACAACGGGAAGAACTTCGCCGAGACCGGCGTCGTCCAGATCATTCCGGTGGGTAGCGGCCTGGTCAGCCTCGGCGGCCAGGGCGTCGAGATCCGAAACAACGACATCCAGGGCAACGACACGCTCGGTATCGCGCTCGTTAGCAGCGCGTTCACCTGCGACGCCGCGGGTGCGGACTGCCCGCCCTACTCCTACGACTACAACCCGTACGCCGAGGACATCTACGCGCACGACAACTACTTCCTCAACAACGGCACAAACGCCCAGACGACCGGTGATTTCGGAATCGTCTTCGATCTGCTGGACTACGGAACCCCGGATAACCCCACCCCAGACGTCTTGTGGGGCGGAAGCGTCGCTCCGGACGTTACTGACCCCGAGATCTGCTTGGGCACCGATTTCGACGGCACGTACGTTGACCTAACCAGCGGCCAATGTTCGGGGCTGGCGACCGTGCCCGAGTATGCGGCTTGTATCCTCGAGAACAACACCGAGAGCACAGCTGGGCGCCTCTGCGACCTCTAGTCATCATCTGATCCCGACCACCACGCACAACTGAGACCAGGCAAGACCATGAAGACAGCACTTAACTTACTCCTCCTCTCCTTC
>JBATLA010000626.1:0-2919 GCA_049669945.1 Polyangiales bacterium
ACTTCGCTGACCTGCTCGTTGAGCGTCCAGTAGTCGTAGAGGACACCAATCAGGAACAGGCCACCGGTGAGGAAATAGAGGAGCCCGGTCAGGTACTTGCCAAGATAGATTCGGTGAATGCCGAAAACGCCTACGAAAGTCAGCAGGATCCAGGCGACGTTGTGGCTGACGGGCCCGGAGTCGTATCGCAGCTCAGCCGAGCGATCGAGCGACGGCATCAGAAACAGATCGACGAGCCAGCCGATCCCGAGCAAGCCCAGCGTCAAGAACCAGATGGTCCCGCTGACCGGACGGCCGTAGTAGAAGCGGTGCGCTCCCGTGAACCCGAAGATCCAGAGAAGGTAGCCAATGCCGAGATCGTGCGTGTCGCCGTGCGCCATAGATCGTTTCTACGGCGAGCAGGCGAGTGGGCAAGTCAACGAAGCCAGGTGAGCCGCTTGGGTCCTCGACCCGTGGCGGCTAGCCCTTGCTGATCTTGCCTTCTTTGTGCGAGTGGTGGCTGCGGCACTTCGGACAGTACTTCTTGATGCGGAACTTCTCGGGCATGTTCCGCTTGTTCTTGTCCGTGACGTAGTTGTCTTTACCGCAGTTTTCGCAGCTCAGTTTTAAGAGGTCTCGATTGGACTTGGCCATGATATTTCTCGCCCCCCGGGGGCTCAGAGGAGCCGGAGTGTAGCGGGGGTTCACGGGGCGTCAAATCAAGGCCGAAGAGCCTAGATCCGAGAGCTCGATCCGGTGTAAACCCCCGGAATATGTTCGATACCGACACTTCGACCGGGACCCCGGCGGAATACATCGCTCGGCGCGCCAACACCGTAGGCGAGATGTTCCTGAAGCGCGTGGAACGCGACGGGGAAGCCCCTGCCTTCTTCTTCAAGCAAGAGGGCCAATGGCAGCCGGTGAGTTGGAACGACTTCGCACGCCAAGCAGCGGCGATCGCCTCGTATCTGATGGGCCTCGGGCTCGAGGTCTCCGACAAGATCTGCATGGTCGGGAGCACCGGCCCTGCCTGGTGCTACTGCGACATCGGCGGACAGCTCGCGGGCGCGATCACGCTCGGCGCGTACCCCACCCTGACCCCCAAACAGCTCGCCTATATCCTCGATCACGCCGACACGAAGGTCGCGTTCGTCGAAGGTGTCGAAGAGATCAACAAGATCCTCGCGCGACGCCAAGAGCTCACCAAGCTCGAGAAGGTCGTCGTCTGGAACACGGCTGGCGCCGAATCACTGATGAAGGCCCACGATTGGCTCGTGCCCTTCGAGCGGGTCCTCCAAACGCCGGTCGACCGCGCAGCCGTCGAAGCACGCGCCGCCGAAGTCGACCCAAGCGGCACGGCGATCATCGTCTACACCAGCGGCACCACGGGTCCGCCCAAGGGCGCGATGATCTCGCACGCCAACATCATGACGATCATGCGCGACCAGGACGAAGCCCTGAAGGTCTACGAAGAGGATGTCAGCCTGAGCTTCCTTCCGATGGCGCACGTCGCAGAACGGGTCTTGGCATTCTACGGGCGCATCAATACCGGGATGGCCACGTACTTCGCCTCGAGCATTGCGATGGTGCTCGAAGAGGTCGTCGAAGTCCGGCCCACGGTGTTCGGCAGTGTCCCGCGAATCTTCGAGAAGGCCTACGCGAAGATCATGAGCACCGTCGACCAGGCACCGCCCACACGACAGCGGATCTTTCGCTGGGCCGAAGCCGTGGGCCGCGAGGCGGTGCAGCTCTGGCAGGCCGGCAAGCCGATCCCGTTCGGCTTGAAGCTGAAGTTCGGCATCGCTGACAAGCTGGTATTTTCGAAGCTGCGCGCGGTGTTCGGCGGACGTGTTCGCTACTTCGTGACCGGCGCAGCCCCAATCGCACCGGAGATCCTCGAGTTCTTCTGGGCCGCGGGCTTCCCGATCTTCGAGGTCTACGGCATGACGGAATCCACTGTCATCACGCATACGAATGCGCTTGGGCACGTGAAGCTCGGGTCGGTCGGCCGGCCGCTCGGCGTCGTCGAGGACCGAATCGCTAGCGACGGCGAGATCCTCATCCGGAGCAATTTGGTGTTCCAGGGGTACTACAAGAACCCGGAGGCCACCGCCGAGACAATCGTCGACGGGTGGTTGCACACGGGCGACATCGGCAGGAAGGATGATGACGGCTTCGTCTACATCCTCGACCGAAAGAAGCACATCATCATCACCGCAGGCGGTAAGAACCTGACGCCTGCAAACATCGAGAACGAGCTCAAGGCGTCGGACCCGCTCATCAGCCAGGCGCACGCGCACGGCGACAAGCGCAAGTACCTCGTCGCGCTCGTGACCATCGGCGCCAGCGAGGCCGTCGACTGGGCACGGCAACAGGGCCTCGTCGACGGCCCCACCGCTGACAAGCACATCAAGGATCTCACCGGAAATCCGCTGGCGCGAACGCCAGCACTCGAAGCGCTGATCCGCGACGTAGCGCAAGACCCCGAGGTCCAAAAACGCGTCGTGGCCTCGGTCAGGCGCGCCAATGAGGGGCTCGCGCGCGTCGAGTCCATCAAGAAGATTCACATCCTCGAGCGCGAGTTCAGCGTCGAAGAGGACGAGCTCACTCCCACGCTGAAGATGAAGCGCAAGAACATCGAGAAGAAATTCTCCGAAACCTTCGACCGGCTCTACGAAGACGATGCGTTTGGCCTGGTCGTGTTGTCGGCGTAGGCTGTCCCGTCATGCGCGTCATTACGACTCTCGCCATCGTCTTTCTTTTCACCTCACCTGCACTGGCGTTCGAGGGCGAGCTCGATGCGACACTCTCGACCGAGCAGGGGGTCGCCGCCGAGGTTCGGGCCCGGTACTCGAAAACCGGGGACGTTCGGATGGACATCCGCTCGGCCGATGAGAACGGGAAGCTCTTGGAGGCGACGACAATCATGCCTGCGAAAGG
>JBATLA010000627.1:0-3062 GCA_049669945.1 Polyangiales bacterium
ACGACGATGCGGTGTCAGAGGTCATGGTCGTGGACCCGGAGACAATCTACGTCGAGAAACACGGAACCATCGAGCTCACCTCGCTCCGCTTCATGGACGACGAATCCTGTCGATCGGTCATCGAACGCATCGTTACTCCGCTTGGCAGGCGCATCGACGAAAGCACACCTCTCGTCGACGCCAGGTTGCCTGATGGTTCTCGCGTGAACGCCGTCATTCCCCCGCTCTCCATTCGCGGACCGTGCATCACGATCCGAAAGTTCGCACGAAACCCACTCCAGATGAGTCAGCTGGTTTCCTTCGGAGCTCTCAATAATGCGATGGCCGCGTTCCTTCAACGTTGTGTGCGTGCGAAAAAGAACGTGATCATCTCCGGAGGCACGGGGAGCGGGAAGACCACCTTGCTCAACGTCCTCTCGTCGGCGATTCCAGCGCAGGAGCGGATCGTCACCATCGAAGACGCCGCCGAGCTCCGACTCGATCAGCCGCATGTCGTCTCTCTCGAGTCGAGGCCCAGGAACCTCGAGGGGAGCGGTGAGTACACGATTCGCGATCTCTTGCGCAACGCTCTCCGAATGCGTCCTGATCGCATCCTTGTCGGCGAATGCAGAGCTGGCGAGGCGATCGACATGCTTCAAGCCATGAACACCGGGCATGAGGGATCGATGACCACGACTCATGCCAACAGCGCCAGGGAGGCGATGAAGCGCATCGAGACGCTCTGCATGATGTCTGGCCTCGATCTGTCTCCGCATTCGCTGCGCGAGCAGATTGCGTCGAGTGTGCACATCGTCGTGCAGCAGACGCGACTTTCCGATGGGACACGCCGGGTTACTTCCATTGCGGAGGTCGACGCGCTCGATGAGGATGGTGAGCTCGTTCTGCACGACATCTTCTGCTTTCACAGGACGGGCACGGGTCCTGGGGGTGAGGTCCTCGGCGAGCACCGATCGACCGGCTACGTTCCTAGCTTTCTCGATGATTTCATCGCTCGCGGTCTGGTCGAAGAGGGTGTGTACCTATGACTCCGTTGTTGCTGGCGTCAGCGGCGTTGCTCTTGTCCGGGCTCTCGGCGACCACGTTCTTCACACTGAGCATGGGCGGAGGCGCCCTCGGTCGCGCACTCGTGCATTACGAAGCCCGGCTCGAGCGGCACACGTCTTTCCTCCTACTCAGCTACGGCGCTCGAGACATCGCGCGGACCCAGTTGCTCGCGGTGTGCGGATGTTTGGTCCTCGTCCTAGCAACGCAGCGCCTCGCATTCGTTGCGCTCGGGTGCGTCTTCGCCCTGCTGCCGCCGTTTGTCTTGTGGAAGCGCCACCTCGCGCGAATCACCAAGCTGGAGCGGCAGCTCGATACCTGGCTACTCATGTTGGCGAACGCACTCAAGGCCACTTCTTCCGTCGGAGAAGCCATCGCTTCGACCGCCACCCTGGTACCGCAGCCCTTCAGTGCAGAAGTCGACCTGCTCGTGAAGGAGCTTCGTCTCGGTGTTCCGCTTCACCGTGCGCTCTCTGAAGCCGGGGCACGAATCGGTAGCAGCGCCGTGTCGGGCGCATTGATGGTGATCCTCGTCGCTCGCCAAACCGGTGGAGATCTATCGAACACGTTGGAACGTGCCTCCGCAGCCCTCCGCGAGGCTGCCAGGCTAGAAGGCGTACTCCGCACGAAAACAGCCGAGGGCCGGGGCCAAGTCGTGGTGCTTTCGCTCGTGCCTTTCGTTTTGTGCATCGTGATCGCATGGCTCGACCGGTCTTGGTTCGATCCACTGATCCACCAGCCCCGCGGTAGGGCGATTCTCGCGTCGTGCGCGTTGACATGGACCACCGCTGTCGCGTGGGCCCACCACATCGTGGGGACCGAGTTATGAGCAACTCCGAGCTGTTTCTTCTGCTGACCGGGTCCGTCGCACTGGTTGCCGGCTCTTCAGGGCTCACCTTTGAGCTGTTCCGAAGGCAGCCCGCACCCCGTCCTCTCCTCGGTAACCGCGGACTCAAGCGAGCCCAGGCCCTAGCCCGAGGCGTATGGTTCGCCCCAATCGAACCGGCGGTTCGCTACTTGGCCGCAAGGCTATCCGGGCTCTGTCCCCCATTCCTCATGCAGCGAATTAGCGGTGCGCTGATTGAGTCCGGTGACTATCTCGGCCTTTCCGAGGACGAGCTGATCGCACTATGCGCTCTCTGCGCGGCGGCCTCTGGCGGGTTGGCGCTTTTCACTGGCGCGTTCACGGATCTACCCCTGGCGCTTGCGGCAGTGATGACGGTTCTTGGAGCGCTGCTTCCGTGGTTTCGGATCCGGGCCATCGCCCGAGACAGAGCCAAGCGCGTCACGCGCAGCCTTCCGAGCATCATAGAGCTCGCGGCCATGTGCATGGGCGCAGGTCTAGACTTCCCCGGCTCGCTCCGACGAGTCGTCGAGTCGGCCGCGGAGCCCGACGAACCGATCGTCGAAGAGCTACACCGCGTCCTTCAAGAGCTCGACCTAGGTTGTACTCGCCGTAGCGCGATGAATGGGTTCGCCGTGCGCGTTCCCAGTGAAGAGGTTCGCGAGCTGGTCAACAGTGTGCTTCAAGCAGAAGAGAAGGGGAGTCCGCTCGCAAGGGTCCTGACTATCCAAGCGCAAACCCTACGGCTCCGGCGCAGCGTCGCCGCAGAAGAGATGGCGTCCGAGGCCGCGCTCATGCTGGTCGGGCCGATGACGCTCATCTTTCTCTGCGTCATCGTGCTCCTTCTTGGACCGGTAGCAGTTCGAGTCATGATTGGAGGCTTCGAATCTCCATGACGGACTTGCGTCGATGGACGAGAGGCCTCTCCGCCCTGGCAGTGGTGACTACGGTCGCAGGTGTACTCATCGGCCGCGCGCTCCTTGACGAAGACGGTCTCGACACGCATGCGCTAGCCCAAGGCCACCCGATCTTATTCGGGGCGCCACGACCATGCTCGGGCGATGCGCGGCCCGCTCGTCGCGCAGGCAGGGCAGAGCAGCAGGCCCGGCTTCACGCGGAACGCTATCCATACGACCCCCGGGACGGCGTACAGGCCGCTCTTCTCTTTCAGGAGGCT
>JBATLA010000628.1:0-6355 GCA_049669945.1 Polyangiales bacterium
GGGCCCGCCTGACAGCCCACTGCATCGGCGGCGTGAGCGCGGACCGCGTCGATCGATTCGAACATGGTCGACCAATCGAGGCGTCCCGAGCGTTGAAGTTGGCGAAGCTCCTCCTCAATCCGCCGAGCTGCATCGGAGATCTCTTGAAAACCGTGGGTGTCTGCAGCGCCGTGAAGATCGTGCGCCTGACGCAAGGCTTCAGCGACCACGCTCGTTCGCTCGGTCTCTGCATGCACGCGGCGAATGGCGCCGGTGAGGTTGTCCGCGGCTATGGGAAGGAGGCTCGCGTACGAGCTCCTGGCCTTCTCCGGATCGACGCCGGGCTCTGAGCTCTCCTCGGGGTAGAGCAAGCGATCCTCGGGCTCATCGGCGGGCAGGTGAGCCGCCGGCGTCAGGCTCATCGGCGCCGCTGCCGCACTCGCCACCTCGCGGGCGAATCGGTCCACGGCGACGGGCTTGTGGAACACCTTGGTGACATCGAGGTTGCCGGTCAGATGCTTGAACGTAGTGAGGTCCCGGTAGAATGCCGACACGAAGATGACCGGAGTGCTGTAGCCCGCAGCGCGAAGTTCCTCGATCCACACGATGCCATTCGTATCCGGGAGCAGTCCGTCGACCACGAGCAACGCCGGCTCTTCCTCTTCGATCAGTGCGCGGGCGATGCTGCCCTTGGTGGCGCTCAGTACGCGCAGACCAAACGCCTCGAGCGCGGGGGTGACACTCGTCCGGAACTGGGTGTCATCGTCGAGCAGAAGAATCGTCGGGGCCACGCTTCAAGCAGTGTGGCACCGTTTCGTCGGGTCACAAAGGGAACGGATCGTCGGGCTCAGGAGGCCTGGCGAACGCCCGCATCCGCTTGTTGCAGGTAGGCTCGCGCAACGGGATGGTCGGCCCGCTGCGCGACGACGGTGCGAAGGTGCTGTAGGCCTTCCGCATGGTCGCCGGTTTCGATTTCTATGACCCCCAGGAGCGCTCGGGCGTCGTGGTGGCCCGGCTCCAGCTGAAGGATCAAGAGGAGCTCTTCTCGAGCGCCACGCGCGTTGCCCCGGAGTCGGAGAAGCTTGGCGAGCTCGAGCCGGATGTCGTGGAAGCTCGGACACAAGCGAAGGGCTCGCCCGAATTCGTGCATTGCGTCTTCCGGACGGTCGAGCTCCATGTACGCGCGGGCCAAGGACCGGTGGAGGTTGGCGACCTTCCCGCGGCGGTAGGCATCGTTCGAAGTGTCCGTTTGGTCCTGAGCGCGCTGGAGTGTTCGCACGCCGGAGCCATATTCGCCGAGCTCGTTGCAAGTGACCGTGAGGTTGACGGCAGCCTCGAGGTAACCGGAGTTGGCCTCTAAGGCCTGCTGGAAGCACCAGCGGGCTTCGGCGAGCCGGCCGCCGAGGTGATAGATGACGCCGAGCCGATTGAAGACATCGGGGTATCGGAGCCCCTGCTGCACGAGTTTCTCGTAATAGGGTTGTGCAAGCGGGTAATCGGCGCGGTCGTAGTGCTCGTTGGCCGCGTCCAGAAGCTGTTGAGCCCAAGGAGCCATGACCGCGAAGGTAACGACGGCCGGGATCGGTGGCTAGAAATCCGCGTCTGGGTCGGCTAGCCGATCTTCCGGAGCAGACCCTTGGCCGTCTTGGCCTCGTTGCTGTCCGGGAACCGCTGCACGATCTCGGTGAGGGTATTGCGCGCGGAATCGATGTCTTCCGTGCGGTAATAGACCTCGGCCAGTAAGAGGAGCGCCGAGGGCTCGACGCTGCTCCCCGGATATGCAGCCAGCAGCCCCTTGAGCCGAGCCATCACGCCACGATACGCCTTCCGTTTCATGTAGAAGCGGGCCACGTAGAACTCGTGGGCGGCGAGCATCGCCATGCACTCCTCCATCAGCTTGTTGGCGTCGGGAACACGCCGGTCGTTTGGGTAGTCGACGACGAAGCGGCGGAGCTGAATCAGCGCGTCGCGGGCGGCGCTTTGATCGCGTTCGTGGGCCGGGGGCGTCATGAACCAGCCACCGGGGATCTGATTGTGGTACGCCTCGGCGATGCGGAATCGAGCGTACGGAATCTCTTTGTGGGACGGTCGAATCCGGACGAACTGTCGGTAGGTCTGAATCGCTTCGGGGTATGCCTCGTTCTTGAACTGGCAGTCACCGATTCGGAGTTCGGAGAGGGCCGCAAACCGGCTGTATGGAAACTCGCGGCGAATCTCGCGGAAAGTGGGCTCGGCGTTGAGGCAGTCCCCGCGACGGAAGTTCAGGAGCGCCCGCTCGTACGCTGTGCGCGCGTCGTCGTCCGGCTTGAGGAGGCTCTTGCCGGTCTTGCCGGTTCCGGATCCGCCACTGCACGCGACACCAAATGCAAGCAGGAGCAGGAGGAACCATCTGTCGAGGCGGACGCCCATCGCGGGGAGGGTTAGCCTCTCGCCAGGGTCCGAACAAGGCGACGAAACGCCGCGCTTCACGCGCTGGCGACCTGATTGTCGATCACACGCGCCGGGTCGATTCCGAGTGTGGCGAGCGCCGCCTCCCAGCGCATTTCTATCGGCGTCTCGAACACCAGCGAGTAGTCGAGATCGACTGGGATCCAGGAGCCCAGCTTCATCTCGCTTTCGAGCTGACCTGCGCCCCAGCCCGAGTACCCGAGCATCATGGCGCAGGTTTCGGGCCCGTCTCCGCGGGCGATGCGCTCCAAGATTTCGACCGAAGCGCTGCACGAGATACCGTGGCCGACGGCAATCGTCGTGCCGGAAGCAGGCTGAGGGACGCCTTCCGCGTCGTAGAGAATCCAACCCGACTCCGGCGACACCGGCCCACCGAGTAACACGGGCGCCTGGACGGAGTCCGTGGCGTCGCCCGTCACCCCCACTTCGTTGAACACGTCGCCGATCTCGAGATCGGTCGTGCGGTTGATGACGAAGCCGAAAGATCCCTCGTCGCCGTGATCGATCAGCAGCACCAGCGTATGATTGAAAAACGGGCAGCGCATCGAGGGTGCTGCCACGAGGAATCCAGGTGCAAGAGATGCCGCCACGAGTCGAGACTGCCACCAAACCCGAGGCCTCGCGAGCCCAAAGTCCGGGGTCTCGTAAGTGAGCAGACTCCGTGCGCTTTTGCGGACGGGTGGCTTCATCGGCTGGTCCGCAGGCAACCTCGCGGTGTACGAAGCCCACCGGGTGCTGGTCCCGGAGGAAGCGCGGCCGGCTCTGCTCGCGCGCTACCGCGACCGATTCACGCTTGGCGTGTTGCGTCTATTCGGAACCGAGCTTCGCGTGAGCGGCGCGCTCGAGAACGAGCGAGGCGCGTTGGTCGTCGCAAATCACCAGAGCGCGCTCGACATTGGCGTGATGCTTTCGCTGTCTCGAGGCGTGCTGGTCAGCAGGCACGACGTGGCCGAATGGCCGTTGCTCGGCCGAATGGCGAAGCATGGCGATACCATCTTCGTCGACCGGGATGACCGTCGCAGTGGCGTCGCGGCTCTTCGCGAGATCCGCAGGCGCGTCAAAGAAGGCCGGGTGGTGGTGGCGTTTCCGGAGGGCGGCACGTTTCCTGGCGACTCGGTCCACGAGTTCCACCCCGGCACGTTTGCCGCTGTCCGATCGTTGGCCGCTCCAATCATTCCGGTCGGTCTCGCCTACTCGCCTGCCGTCCCGTACGGGAAGGAATCGTTCGCCGAACACATGTCCAAGGTCGCGGCGCGACCCGAGACCCGCATCGCGGTTCAGATCGGTGACCCCCTCCCGGACGCCTCGGACGCGCGAGCAACCGCTGAGGCCGCACGGACCGAGGTGGAGCGCCTGGTCGGCGCGGCTCGAACCCTGCTGGACGCCGCCGAGGGCTGAAATTGCCGTCCCTCGGCGCCACCACTGCGGCGTTTTGGTCCGGTGGGCGGCTCCCAGCTACGATCGGCACGCCCATGGTTCATCTCATCTCACAGTCCGAGGCCCCAACGCCCGAGAACGATGGCGGTCTATGGGAGGTGCTGCCAGCCGCACTTTGGGATTTGGACTTCGCAAAGACGCTCGCATGGATCAAGGCGCAAGGCTGCAGAGACGCAGACGAATTCAAGCAGCTGGTGCGCAAGGATCCGAACGCGCTCGGCAAGTGCCTCGACCGGACGCGTGTCCGCCGCGTGAGCGCCGGTGCTGTATCGTTGGTCGGCGCCGCGAGTGAAGAAGAATGCATCCGCCGCTCGGCGGAGCTCTTGACCGCGGAATCCAAGGCTGACTTCCTGCGGGTGCTGATGGCTGCATTTCGCAAGGAACGCGACGTGCACCTCGAGACTGCGATCATGACCTGCGCACGTGAAGCGAGAGACGTCCGGGTGCACTGGCGATTCGTCCCGGACGCCGAGGGTCAGTTCGGACGCGCGATCGTATCGGTCGTCGATATGACCGCCGAGCACGAGCTTCAACAACGCCTGTTGCTTGCCGAGCGCATGAGCGCGATCGGGACGCTCACCGCAAGCACCATTCACGAGATCAAGAACCCGCTCACCTTCGTGTGGAACCACCTTCGCTCGCTTCGGAAACGCGCGGAATCACTACCGGCAGACGCCGCCGAGCTCCTCGAAGAAGCGTACGATGGCGCCGAACGGATACGCGTAATTTCCAATGAAATCGGGATTTTATCCCACGGCGGAGATGGCGCTGAGATCGAGTCTGTAAACCTCAAGCAGGTGCTCGACTCCGCAATCCGGATCGCACAACCCGAGATGCAACACCGTGCCAGGATCGTGAGGGAGTACGAGGAGGGACATCTCTACGTGCGCGGATCGAGGACGCGCGTCAGCCAGGTGTTCTTGAATCTCATCGTCAATGCGGCACAGGCCATCGATCCCGGCGACCAGGCACGAAACACGATCACGATTCGCGCACGGAGCACCGAGAAGGGTCGAGTCTGTATCGAGGTACAGGACACCGGCCCTGGGATCTCGCCACAGTTGTTGAGGCGAATTTTCGATCCCTTCGTCACGACGAAGCCAGCGGGGCGAGGCACCGGACTTGGACTGTCGATCTGTAGACGCATCGTCCACTCGCTCGAGGGCACGATTGAGATCCAGAGTCATCCCGGTCAGGGCACTGTCGCCCGCGTCGTTCTCCCGAGAGCAACACGCGCACAACGGCCACTCACGGTGCCGCCTCCCTCAATCAGTGCGATCCGCCGCGCAGCAGGCGGCAGGCTCTCCATCTTGGTGGTGGACGACGAGCCAGTCATCGCGCGGCTGATTCAAAAGGCCCTCGTGGAGCATGACGTCACGACGGCGGGCGACGGTCGCGAGGCGGTCGCGCTGATGGGCGAGAACGCCTACGACGTCATCCTGTGCGATCTGATCATGCCGGAGATGACCGGCATGGACGTTTACCGAGCGGCACTTCAGCGCGCCACCCCGATGAACGATCGCATCGTGTTCATGACGGGCGGCGCCTTCACCCAACGCGCGAGGGACTTCCTCGAAAGCGTTCCAAACCTCCGAATTGAAAAGCCTTTCGAGCTCGGACACCTCGAACGCACCATCTACGAGGCCGCCGACCTGATCAACCCTCGGTGACAGTGTGAGGGTGACGGGGCGGGACAGATTGACGGGCCGCGTTCCCAACCGGAACAGACCAGGAAGAGCATCCGGTGCCTAGACGACGGGTGATGGTGGTGGGGCTCGACTGCGCGGCGCCAGAGCTCGTGTTCGATCGCTACCGCGACGCGATGCCGTTCTTGGCCGGGTTGATGGAGCGGGGAACTTGGGGACCGATGCGCAGCTCGGAGCCGCCGATCACCGTGCCGGCCTGGACGTGCATGGTGAGCGGACGCGACGCCGGTGAGCTCGGCCTCTACGGTTTCCGAAACCGTGTCCCGCGCGAGACCGGACTTGGTTTGGCGAGCGGTCGCGATGTACGCGTGAAACGCGTCTGGGATTGGCTCGGCGATCACGGGTATCGAGTCGCGCCACTATTCGTTCCGCTCACCTCGCCGCCGACACCGGTTCGCGGGCAGATGGTGTCCGGCTTCATGCACCCCGGGGGAGACGGACCATGGTGTTTCCCTCCGGGGCTCGGACAGGATCTCGAACACCGTTTCGGGCCGTACGAGGCGGACGTCGAGGATTTCCGTTCGGACGATCTCGATCGAATCTATCGAGATATCGTGTCGATGACCGACCAACACTTCGACATCGCGCGTTTCATCTGGAGCGATCGGAAACCAGACTTCATGATGATGGTCGAGATCGGGCTGGATCGCTTCCATCACGCGTTCTGGCGACACATCGACCCGGAGCATCCGAGACACGAGCCAGGAAATGCGTACGAGCACCTCGGACGCGAGTACCACGCCCGCCTGGACCGCCAGATCGGTCAGCTCTGCAACCCTCTCGAT
>JBATLA010000629.1:0-3530 GCA_049669945.1 Polyangiales bacterium
GCAGTTCCCAGCTCCGTCGCAGATGCCGCCGGTGCAAGCTGTGCCCGAGGCGCTGTTGGCGGCGACGCAGGCGTTGGCGGTGCAGGTTGCTGGGTCGGTGCACTCGTTTGCGTCGTCCGTGCAGTCGGTTGCCGTCAGGCAGTCAACGCAGTTCCCAGCTCCGTCGCACACGCCATCGCCGGTCGTGGCGAAATCACACACGGTGCCGTCGAGTGAAGGTGTACTCCCCGGGCAGCCGCTGACTGGGTCGCAGGCGCCGTCGTCGGTGCACTGGTTGCCGTCGTCACAGGACAGCCCGATGCATGTGTCCGCCACGCAGGTGACGTTGAGCAGCCGGCTTTGGTCGCAGAACGTGTCTCCGTCCGAGACCGAGATGCTGACATTGTGATCGAGAGCCTGCGTGCAGGTGTACGTGGTCGTGGTTGCCGCTGGGTCGGCGAACGTGCCTGCAAGCGACGTCCAGTCGTACGCGAGCGTGCCGCCTTCGGGATCGTTGGCGTTGATGCTGACCGTGGCTGTTTGGCCTACGGCGATCGTCTGGGGCACCACGTTGATCTGGTTGATCACGGGGCAAACGTTGTCTTGGAACGTCAAGTCGATCCCGACGGTACCGCTCGGCAGCGTCGAAGAGACCGAGCACGTCGCCACGATCGGAACGTTGGTCGTGACACCTTCGACGATGTCGAACGAGGCGGAGCCGCGGCAGATGTTGGTATCCGCTGCGTCGTACGCGACGATTACGATGCCGTAGCCGGTCGCAACCGGAAGATCCATGACCGTCACGGCGACGCTCAGCGGCGGGCCAACGGTCACTTCGGCGAGACCGGAGATCGGGTCGACGAGGCCGCCGCCAGTCACCTCCCACTCCACACGAGCGATGTCCGACTCGGTAATCTCGAACCGCGCCGACAGCGCAGGGCTGTCCGGCTCGGAGTCGGTGTTGCAACCCAAGACCGCAAGCATACAGAAGCAAGCGGCCAACTTTAGTCTTATTGGCGATGGTGTCATGACGGGCGGACCTTAGTACGATCATGGCTTCTGAATTGCAACGGCCTTGTCGATCGTTTTCACTGCATTTTATGTGGGAAAGTGACCCACATCACAAGTGAGGAAGCTTACAGTCCGATGCCAGTAGCAATGGGTAGTCACGCCGTACATTTATCTGTGATCTACTTACATCTGCGCACCTGATGCGTATTGCGCGCAACGGACCTTGTTTCTAGTATCGCGCGCATGATTCACACAAATCGAATCCAGCTCGTGCTCGCCGTCTCCCTGGGCCTTGCGCTGGCAGCGCTCGGCTGCAGTAGTGACGGCGACGGGGGCACCGCTGGAACCGGCGGTGCGGGAGGTACCGGAGGCGGAAACCCGCCGCTTCGAATTCTCGTTACCAACGACGATGGCGTCGGCTCGGCAGGCATCGACGCGCTCGTCGAGGGCCTGAGGGTCAATCCGGACAACGAGATCATCGTTTCCGCTCCTTTGATCAACCGTACTAGCTCCGGTGACATGATGACTCCGACGCCGCCACCCCTCGAGGCGATGGAGACCACGACTGCGAGCGGATATCCAGCCGCCGGCGTTGACGGCTTCCCGGCGGATGCGGTGATGTACGCCCTCGAGAATCTCTATCTCGACGAACCGCCGCACGTCGTCTTGTCGGGGATCAACGACCAACAAAACGTCGGCGACGTGGACGTCGGCGTGCTTATCCGGCTGCAGGTCGACATATCGGGCACGATCGGTGCCGCCAAGACCGCGGCTTGCCTGGGCATTCCCGCGTTGGCCTCGTCACAGGGTGACGGCGAAGAAATCGACTTCGCGTCCGGCGTCGTCGAGGTCCTCGAGTGGTTGGAAGAAAACCGAGCCGCGCTTCTAGCCGGCGAAGTCCCGGTCGACAGCATCACGAATCTCAACATCCCGAGCTGTCAGTCCGGGGAGATTCGCGGTCAGTTGGATGTCCCTCTCGCGACCGAGAACCCCAATGGGTGGGATCTCGTCAATGGCTCACAGAACTGCGAATCTACCGAGGCGGACCTGCCCAATGACATCGAGGGCTTCTTCAATGGCTATGTAACGAGCTCGCCAGTTCCGCGGAACAAGACCGGAACCTGCGACGAGTTGAACTAGAGCCCATGATGGTTGGCACGAAGAGCTCTTCCGACGTCCTCGTCGCAGCCGCCCTGGTGGTGGCCGCATGCAACGACGGGAGCTCCAGCCCGAATGCCGGCACCGGCGGCTCTGGTGGTGAGGGCGGAGCGCCCGCCTCGCGCATCATGCCCGGCTTGGGCTTCGTCGCGACCTCGTTTGGCTTCTACTATCCACAGAGCGCGGATGCCCCGCTCGACGGCGCGAACCTAGATGCCCATCTGTCGAGCAGCGCTTCGCCTAGACCGCAAGAATGCGCGCACGACGACTTCATGGGGCTCAACGACGAGCCCGGCGTCGATTACAATTTCCTTCGCATCATCACGGATGAAGAGACCCGCGAGGACGGGAAGTTCGTGTTTGGCGGGTTCCGTGAGGGTCAGCTCGTCGACGGCGTTATCAGCGGCGCCACCAAGAACGGGTCGATGACGATCTTGCTGCAAGTGCAGGGGCTCGATGACGCCCAGAACGACGACGAGGTGATGGTGCAGATCTTCGCGAGCGAGGACTCGCCTGCGCTCGGCACCGACAACTCGGTGCTCACCGGCGCGACGCTCAGCGTGCATCCCGAATCGCGCTTTCACAGCGGCGAGGTGCGCGGCAAGGTGGAGGACGGGGTGCTCACGGCGGGGCCGATCGACCTTCTCTTTCCGATCGACATCATGATCGTCCGGGACGAGCTCCGTGTGCACAGCAGCAAGCTCCGACTTCGGCTGGGCGACGGCAGCTTCGAAGGCACCGTCACCGGCTACTGGGACGTGGCCAACATCCGCAGCATCATTGGCGTGCCCACCACCGACAACGGCGACGCGGCGAACTTCACGATCGAGCAGTTCGACGCAGCGATGGCCGAGCTCGCCGATTGGGACGTCGACGAGGAGACCGGCATCTGTAAGTCGATCAGCACGATATTCCAGATCCGCGGGACCCAGGCGTTTCTTGCCAACGATGGCGGCCCGAGCGGCGCCGGTGGATCTGGAGGCCGAAATGGGGGCGGTGGCGGCCCGATGCTCCTCGATCAATGTCTGAATCCCGCGGACGAGGCTGCACTCGAAGCCTTGGCGACCGAGGACCAGAGCGGGCCCGCCATCGTCGGCGGCATCGCCGGTGACTGCCCAATCGAAGAATGCGGCGCCGAAGTCGGTGGTGTTCTTTCAGACAGCTCCGAGGCGGCGCGCAATGCGCTCGGCGACTGCATCGCCGCCTGCATCTCGAGCCGAACTGTGCTCTCGACGCAGTGCACGAGTTGCTACGGAACGATCGCTGCATGTTCCACGGCGTTTTGCATCGAGCCCTGCTTGCCGCCGAATTCGGGCTCCGAGGAGTGCGCGAGTTGCGCCCTCGAGAACTGCATCGACGTCAACGCCTGTACAGGGTTCTAC
>JBATLA010000630.1:0-1893 GCA_049669945.1 Polyangiales bacterium
GAAGGACTCGGTGGCGTGACAAGCATCGCAGGCACGCTCCGGCTCGGTGAGACGAAACTGCCCCGCATGAATGTCACG
This sequence comes from Polyangiales bacterium, assembly GCA_049669945.1. Lineage (GTDB taxonomy): Bacteria > Myxococcota_A > Polyangia > Polyangiales > Houyiibacteriaceae > SG8-38. The sequence continues at coordinate 79 of JBATLA010000630.1, forward strand.
ATGACAGCCCGAGCACTCGGCAGGGGCCCCACTGTAGGTGGCGCCCCGACCGCGCAGCCGATCTTCCTTCGACGGGCGGTGGCAGCTCTCGCAAGCGGTCTTGGCGTGCGCGCCCGTGAGTGGCCATTCGCTATGGTCAATGCGAGGGGAGTTCCATCCGACGTCGGAGTGGCACTGCGCACATCCGCCAGCACGCATCTCCGCAGCGAACTGATCGCCGTGCGGGTTCTCATGACAGTCGGCACAAGCAAGTGCGCCGAGCTCCAAACGGGTCCTGGGACGCTTCCCTCGATGACAGCTCGTACACGGTACCGCCTCATGCCGACCCCCGAGTGGAAAACGCGTTCGCGCATGCTGCTGTACCGTAAAGGACGTTGGCCAGAAGCCATGCTCATCGTGGCAGCTCGAACAATCGGTCTTGCCAAGCGTCCCGCGATGGACATCACGATGACAGTCGCTGCATTGGTCGAACTGGAGCTGTCGGTATCGCCGTTGCGGTGGGAGCTTGGGAGAATGGCACCGCTGGCAGGCCACGTCGCGGTGCATCCCCTCGAGCGGGAAGCTCGTCTTCGGGTGTGCGCGAAGGCCGATGGCGCGTGGCAGCTTCAGCCAGCGTATGCTGGCGTGACAGCTCTCACACCGATCACCGAACGCCGCTTCGTGAACCTGCTCATGGCAGGATACGCAAGTCCCGCCCGTGCTCGGCGGCTTCACATTGCCTCGATCGTGGCAGTCTTCGCACTTGGTCTTCGCGTGTCCCCCGGCGAGGCTCAGCCCCGGGTGGTTACCGCGGATGTTGCTGACTTCGGTCCAGTCGGTCTCGTTGTGACAGGACGTGCACTCCTCGCCTTGGAACCGATCTTCGTGGGGGTCGGCATGACACGAGGTGCAGCTTTGCCGGAGGCCGAGGTAGGTCGCATTTCCCCGACGGTTCGGTGCGTCATGGCAGTCTTGGCACTTCACCAAGCGGTGGGCGCCGTTGAGTGGCCACCCCGCCATTCGGTGCTCGAATCGATCCCTGCTTCCGCCTGGCCAACGGACCAGTTTTGCATCTCTTCCGAGGTGCTCGACATGGCAACGGCCGCAAGACTTCTCTCGATATTCTGGCCGGCTATGCAGCCCCTCTCCTCTTCGGATGCGTGCATGCAAGTCGTCATGGCAGCCAAGGCATGCGTCCATGTCGATTCGCTTTCCCGTGGAATGGCACTCGCTGCAGTTCATGTCACCGTCGATCTCGGCATGTGCAGCGGAGAGCTTTCCGGGTGACAAGAACTGGGCGCCGCTCGGTCGAGGCATCAGCGCTCCCCCGACCGCCCCAGCCAGTGCGACCGAGAAGATGATCAGGAGGGCCGACGCTCGGCCGCTCATTCCGAAAATATCCAGCGATAGCCATAGAGCCACGCCACACCGATGTGGACGGGGACGAGCAGCACCAGCAAGATCGCGAGCGTTCGATGAAACCCGCGCCAGGACTGCATCAGCGAGGATGCGCCGACACCTAAGACCTCTCGCGCAGCGTACTTACGAACCGCGCGCTTCGACTTTCGAAAACCCTTGCGCTCTTTTCGGTTGAGCACTCGGTCACGCGGGGCTTCCTCGATGGCACAGGAGACCGCAAAGCCTCGCGCACGGGCCTCCGACACCCAGCGGGGAATGGCGGCGAGCTTCACGAGCAAGAGCGCATGGACGTCAACGCGAGTAATCGGCTGCGACGCCAGCATCTCCCGAGCGTCGGCAGCGCTCCCGGGCACGAGCTCGTCGAGCCTGCCAAGAGCGCTGTCTAGCTTGCCCCGGTTCGGTATAGGCGTGAGCGCG
>JBATLA010000631.1:0-8026 GCA_049669945.1 Polyangiales bacterium
GGGTTCTGCAGGTCGTCCAGGGTGCAGGTGCCGTCATTCCCGATATAGGAACCCAGGAAGACATACCCGCCATTCAGCTCAGGAAAGGTGCAGCATCCAAAGCAGTCGCAGCCGTTGGGTGTGAGCACGCCGCAGCCTTCCGCGCAGCCGTCGGGTTGCACATCCGGACAATAGTTGGGCGCTCCGATGAGGCCCTCATCATAGGTACAAGCGTCTTTGGGCTCCAGCGGATCACAGCGGCGGTCCCACTTGCATTCGCCAGAGCCAGAACCGTTGCCGCTGTCGAAGTAGCAGTCCGCTCCGCACTGGTTACCGGTTTCCCCCGGCGTACCCGTGAGCAGAACCGGGCCTTCGGTGTTGTCGCACGGTCCGAGACACTCGGGATCCTTGTCGTCGACGAGGCCATCGTCGTCGTTGTCCATGCAGTCGCCGCAATCGTACGAGTTGCCGTCCGGACAAAGCACCGGAAAGCATCCGCCGACTGCACCACCGACGCCTGTACTACCGGCGCCCGCACTGCCTCCAGCCCCGACGCTTCCTCCGGTGCCGGTCATCCCCCCGACGCCGGCCGCTCCGCCGTTGCCGACATTTCCGCCCGCGCCGGTACCACCGGTGCCGCTGCGGTTGTCGCCGGCCGAGTCGCCACTACAAGCGGCTAGAGCGAGCGCACAAAGGGCGCAGAACAAGAAGGCTAAATTCTTTTGAAGCTGCATTTTTACATAATAAACAATGCAAGCAGGTCGAGCCAGATCTTTGCTGGCTGCCCTGCCCCGACGATCGCGGATCCCCCGCATGGTATAAGTTCTACGTGGAGGAGACATGCAGATGAGAGCTGTAATCATTACGTTTTTTATCCTGGGAGCGTTGATCGGGGGCCTCGTAGTGGCGGGTACGGGGGAGGTCTCCGCGGACAGCCCACCCAAGAAAAGCCAGTGGCAATATCAATGCTTCCAAGCCGAGGGCGTCACCCAAGTGACGGAACGCGCCAACAAGATGGGTCAGCAAGGGTGGGAGCTGGTGACCTCCGCGGGCACCAAGGGCGAAACCCTCTGGTGCTTCAAGCGGCCGCTCTGGAAGCCTTAGGCCTTCCGCACATGGCTGCAGGGAGGGCGCGATGAACCCCGTGCCACCCATTCGTATTCGCGCACTGAACGAACGCGAAGTCCGGGCGGGCGATTACGTCCTTTATTGGATGGTGGCGTGTCGACGCCCGCGTTGGAGCTTTTCCCTTCAGCACGCTGCGGCACATGCCGCAGAGCTCGGTAAACCGCTCGTCATTCTCGAAGCGCTCCGTGTTGGCTATCCCTGGGCCAGCGACCGGCTGCATCAGTTCATCCTCGACGGCATGCGCGCCAACCGCGCGTGGCTCCGGGACAAGAACGCCGTCTACTACCCGTACGTCGAACCGGAGCTCGGCGCGGGGCGCGGCTTGCTCGCTGCCCTGGCCCAAGACGCCTGCGTCGTCGTGAGCGACGACTTCCCGGCCTTCTTCATCCCGAAGATGCAAGGCGCGGCCGCCGAGCGAATCGACGCACGACTCGAGCTCGTCGACGGAAACGGACTACTCCCGCTGCGCGCCACCGACAGAGTCTTCAGCCGGGCGTTCGACTTCCGCCGTTTTCTCCAGAAGACGCTCCCGGCACACCTGGGTGATCAACCCCTCGAAGATCCGCTGAGTGAGCTCGCTCCGCCGCCACGCGGTTTCGAGCCAGCGCTCAAGTCGCGATTGACCGCTTGGCCGGAAGCTTCGGACGCCGCGCTCGGTGGGGAAACGCTCCCGTCGCTGCCCATCGATCACAGCGTCCCGCCGGTCGACTTCGAAGGAGGGTTCCCGGCCGCTGAGCAGCGCATGTTCGACTTCCTCGATGGCGACTTCCGCCGCTACGCCGAAGATCGCAACCACCCGGACGACGGCTCGGCCAGTGGCTTGTCGCCGTGGCTTCACTTCGGTCACGTCTCGACGCATCAGATCTTCCACGAAATCGCGGCGAACGAAGGCTGGTCGACCGAACGCCTTGCCCCGAAGCCCAACGGCGCACGCGAAGGCTGGTGGGGGATGAGCAAGAACGCCGAAGCCTTCCTCGACGAGCTGGTGACCTGGCGCGAAGTCGGCTTCAACATGTGCGCCCACAATCCTGACTACAGGCAATACGAGTCGCTTCCCCAATGGGCGCGAACGAGCCTCGCCCAACACGAAGCCGACCCTCGCCCCCACCTCTACACCCTCGACGAGCTCGAGGGAGCGGCTACCCACGACCATGTTTGGAACGCGGCGCAGACCGAGCTCGTGCAAACCGGCCGACTCCACAACTACCTGCGGATGCTCTGGGGAAAGCGGATCCTCGAGTGGTCCCCAACGGCACGCGAAGCGCTCGCGGTGATGATCGAGCTCAACAACAAGTACGCAGTCGACGGCCGCGACCCCAACAGCTACTCCGGCATCTTCTGGGTGCTCGGTCGCTATGACCGAGCGTGGGGGCCGGAGCGCCCCATCTTTGGGAAGATCCGGTACATGAGCTCCGCGAACACCCTGCGGAAGCTGCGGATGGGCGACTATCTGGCTCGCTTTGGCGCGCAAGCTGAGCTATTTGACTGATCGCGAAGCGGCCGGGGCACATGTCGTTCTTGAATGATCCACAAGTCAGGCGAAACGTAGACCGTCTTCCCATCGAGTTCGACGACTACGGCTTCGATCGGTTTGGGCTATCGAAGAAGTCGCTCATCCGCGCGTACTCACCGATGGCGCAGATGTACCGCCGCTATCTCAAGGTCACCGCGTTCGGCCTCGAGAATGTGCCGCCCGAAGGACGGGCGCTGATCATCGCGAATCACTCGGGTGGGCTCGGGGCCGACGCCGCGATGATTCTCACTTCGCTGTTGCTCAACGACGAATCGCCGAGGCTCGGCCAAGGGATGGCCGAGTACTTTCTCACGCGTTCGCCATTCGCGCGGCCAGCGCTCCGCAGGCTTGGTCATCTCACCGGGCTTCCAGAACACGCCGAGCAACTCCTGAACGACGAGCGCCTGTTGCTCGTGTTCCCGGAGGGGGCGCGCGGCGCCGGCAAGCTCTACAAGGACCGGTACAAGCTCGTCCACTTCGGCACTGGGTTCATGCGTCTCGCGCTGAAGATGAAAGCGCCGGTCATCCCCTGCGCGTTCATCGGTGGCGAGGAGTCGTTCCCGCAGCTCTACCACATCAAGTGGTTGGCCAAGCTACTCAAAGGACCCTTCGTGCCAGTTGCACCTCAGTTGATCTACTTCCCGCTTCCGGTGGCCTGCCAGGTCTACTATGGCCCGCCGATGCACTTCGACGGGGACGGCTCGGAGCCCGACCACGTCATTCAGCAGCATGTCGACGACGTGCGGCATGCGATGGAACGCCTCATCAGCGTCGGGCTCGACGCTCGCCCTCAAGCCTTCATGTTCGAGCGAATGCCCGGTCCGGAGAAAGAACGCAGGCCATGAAGATCTTGATCACCGGCATCAGTGGGACTCTGGCGCGCGGCGTGGCGTACCGACTCACGCGCCGCGGGCATCAAGTCATCGGAATCGACCGCCGCCCTTGGCCGGACGTGCCCGAGGGCGTCGAGATGCACCAAGCCGACATCCGCAAGCGACCCGCCGAGGACGTGTTTCGGATCTCGAAGCCCGACGCACTCATCCACATGGCGACCGTGACGCACTTCACGACCGAGACCGAGGAGCGCTACCGCATCAACCTCGGCGGAACGCGAAAGCTGTTCGAATATTGCCACGAGTATGGGGTGAAGCAGGCGGTGTTCGTCGGCCGCCATACCGTCTACGGCGCGACGCCTGATTCGCCGCTCTACCACACCGAGGACGAGCCCCCGCTCGCAGGCGCGGCGTTCAAGGAGCTCGCCGATCTGGTCGCTGCCGACCTCTACGCGGGAAGCGCGCTCTGGCGGTGGCCCGAGCTCAACACGGCCGTGCTGCGGCTTTGCTACTTCCTCGGTCCGAGCCGCGGCGGCACGCTCGCCGGGTTTCTATCGAAGAGCAAGGTTCCCCTCGTCATGGGTTTCGACCCGCTCTACCAGCTCATGCACGAATGGGATGCCGAAGAAGCGATCACCCTGGCCGTCGAGAGGCAGCTGCGCGGCGTCTTCAACGTCGCCGGTCCACCGCCCGTGCCGTTGTCGACGGTATGCGAAGCCACGGGTAAGCGCGCCATCCCGATCCCCGAGCCGCTCTACCCGACCGTCCTCGGTCGCTTTGGCTTCCCGTATCTGCCGCCGAGCGCGAACGTCCACGTGAAGTACCCCATCGTCATCGACAACTCCGCCTTCGTCGAAGCCACAGGCTTCGAGCCACGCTACACAGCCAAGCAAACGATGGAAGGGTTCCGCTGGAACTGACTACGGGCTGCCGTCGCTGCAAATCGCGCCTTCGGGCGCTTACTCATCACCGAATTGCACGCTGTCTACCGAGGCGGGCGGGCCATGGGCTCGGACGTTTCTTTCTCCCCGAATCGACGGGGTGGTAATTTCTTCGAACGATGGAACCTCCCTACGCGCCTCCGCCGCAACCAAGTCCGATCGAAGCGCGACCGACCGGGCCCGTGTTTCCGTTGACCCGAAACGACTACAGCCTCGCCGACCTCCTGTCGCGCGCCTCGGAAGCTTGGTCGCGCGACCTTGGCGCCTGGGTCCTCGCGATGGTCCTCTACATGCTGATCGGCGTCGGCGTTCCGATGATGCTCGGCTTCTTCACAGGGCTCTTCAGCGGGCTGCAGGGCGGAGGGTCAGACTGGTCGGGCGTGCGGATCGGCCTCGAAGCGCTCGTGCAAGTCGCCCAACTCGTGCTCAGCGCGATCTTCACGCTCGGATTCTGGGCGATGGCCTTGCGGGGTCTTCATGATCAGCCTGCACGGGTTGGCGCCCTTTTCAGCCAGCTCTCCAAGATCTGGAAGTACATTCTTCAATCGCTCGTGATCGTGCTCGGGCTCTTTCTGATCATCACTCCGATCCTTCTCATCATCTTCTTGGCATTCGTCGGCCCCGTCGATCGTTCAACGCCGATGTCGGAGATCTGGGAAAGCGCCGGAAGACCTCTTGCGATCGCATTCGCTTTGGGGGCCCCGGTCTACATTTACGCCATCCTCGGAATCCTCTTCTCCCAAGTGGAGCTCGCCTTCAACGACGACGCCGGACCGATCGAGGCGATCATCCACTCTTGGCGCATCGCCCGCGGAAAGCGCTGGAGCATCCTCGGCGTGAGCTTTATCGCGGGGTTGATCATGTCCGGCTCCTTGATGCTGTGCGGCATCGGAGTCTTGTTTGGCGCGCCCTTCGCCACACTGCTGATCGGCGCGCTCTACCTCGCCCTGCGGCAAGGCGCCGACGTGCCACGGGCCAACACCGCCACGACCCTGGGCCGACGCTACTGACCTCGGCTCCGTGGACGCTGGCACGACGATTGCTCTACTGAGGAGTCATCATTGAAGCGCTCGAACGTTGTGCCAAACTGCGCCTCGCTTCTAGAAAGGGTGACAAAGATGTCGCGAATACAGCTTGCCTTCGCTACGGGCTCGGCCCTCTGCCTGGTGCTTCTTCTCAACAGCCAGCCCGCCCAAGCTTGCGGCGGGCTTTTTTGTAGCGCGTCGGCGCCGGTCAATCAGGCCGCTGAACGGATCATCTTCTCCAAGAACGCCGATCAAACGGTGACGGCGGTGGTCCAGATCCAATATGAAGGCCCGTCGGAAGAGTTTGCATGGGTCCTTCCGGTGCCCGGTATCCCCGAGGTCAAGGTCTCGTCGGACCTCGCGTTCACGAGAATTCAGCAGGCGAGCAACCCCAGCTACACGTTCACGACCGAGGTCGAGGGGCGCTGCAAGCAAAGGCGCAGTAGTAGCGATTCGGCTACCTTTGGTTCGCCAAACGCGGGCGCTGGAGGCAGCGCAGGGAGCGGTGGCGCGGGTGGAGGCGGGGTCGAGGTCCTGGCCTCGGGCAACGTGGGCCCCTACGACTACGTCGTCATCCGTCCCGACACGAGCTTCGAGAACGTGGGCGATGTCATGGTCGAATGGCTGACCGCAGAAGGGTACGACGTCGTGCCGCCAGGCGGCGACCCCGACGACATCGCCGAGCTGCTCGGCGCATACATGCTGGACGGAATGAACCTGCTCGCCTTTCGACTCACGAAGGGCAACAGCACGGGAACGATTCGACCGATTCGGATCACCTACGAATCGGACCAACCGATGATACCAATCCGGCCGACCGCGGTGGCCGCCAACGACGACATGGGCGTGATGGTCTGGGTGCTTGGCGAAAGTCGTGCAGTTCCAGTGAACTACAAGGCGCTCGAGCTCAACCAAGTGCTCATCGACTGGCTCAACGGGGCGCGCAACTACAACCAGGTCGTGGTCGCGGCAGCGAACGAGGCTGGCGGCCAGGGCTTCGTCGCAGAGCGCGCTGGCCCGAGCACCGACTACGAGAACGTGGTCATCCTCCCGTTCGAACGGGACGATTGGGAGGCACTGCGTATGAGCGTGGACGAGCTGAGCGCGGCCGACGTGTTGCAGGAGAGCGCGTGGCGATTCGCCGCTTGGGATGGCTACCGCGGACTGATGGAGCGATTCCTGCCGGAGAGCGTCGACCTCGACGCGTTCATCTCGTGCCCATCGTGCTACGAGGATGGGCTCGCGGACATCGATATTCTCGCGTTCATCGAAGACCTCGAAGAAGACGTGATTGAACCGATGCTGGCGACACAAGAGTTGCTCGACTCACGGCCGTACGTGACGCGGCTCTACACCACGCTGTCCGCTCCGGAGATGGACCTCGACCCGCTCTTCGACTTCAACCCGGACCTCCCGGACGTCTCGAACCTTCACACGGCGCGACGCGTGATCGAATGCCATCGATCGATCTATCAGGAGGAAGCCCCGACGCGCTTCGAGCTCGAGGACGGGCGGGTGGTCCGTCTGCACCAAGGCGATCCATGGCCGTTCTCCACGGGGGATGAAGAGCCGCTGCCCGCCAACGCCAAAGTCCTCGCGCTGACGACCAGCGGGCCAGGGAGCGTCGTCACAGACAACTCGGCAGCGATCGACCAGGCGCTCTCGCAGCACAACGCCACCGTGGCCTCGCCAGGGTGTGGATGTGGGGTCGTCTCCCCAAGCGCTCACCTCGGCACTTGGGCCAGCCTGGCGCTGTTCGCCCTCCTGAGGAGGCGCCGGCGCCGGCCAGCCTAGGTGCCCAGACCTGGAATCGAACCAGGGACACGAGGATTTTCAGTCCACTGCTCTACCAACTGAGCTATCTGGGCCCGGAAAACAGGCGCGGAGCCTAGCCGCGGAAAGGGGGCTGTCAAGCATCAGAGAAAACTTGCGTTCCCGTAGGCCTTCAGGATTACAATGACATGTGGATGGTGTAACTCGGGATGGCAAGCCCAGTGGATGACCGTGGTAGCGATGGATTCCTCGAGCTCTTGCAAGAGGGTGGCAAGGGTCCGGGACCGAAGACCGAAGCACTCGAGGCGCTGTCTCTGCGACCTGTCTGGCTAGCCACGTGGGAGCCTAGGGCCGAGGGCTATCGGACCTTGATCAACGCCAACGGTGAAGAGGCGTTGGCCGTGTTCAGCTCCGAGGAAGGCCTCAAAAACGCAGCGGCACAATTCGACTGGCTGGAAGCCGATGGATCGTTTTCCACACATCGGGCCATTGGCGGCGACATCCTTCGTCACGCGTGGACGCGCGAGTATGCGTTTGTCGTCATCGACATTGGCTCGGATCATTCCCTGGAGTACGAGCGCAACGAGCTCAAGGCGATCCTCCGTGAGCTCGACAGCACGGGACCGTTCCGAACGTCACGACCGCCTCCCCCGGCGCCTCCGAAGCAGGCGGCGGCAAGCTCCTTCCCAGCGCCGAAAGACAAACCGATTGAACGCATCGCGACGATGTACAGCATGGCGCCAAGCCAATCGGAAAAGCTCGATCGCTTGAGCGACCTCCCAACGAGACCGCACAACATTCCCCATGACGGTGAGCCACACGACAGTGAGCCAC
>JBATLA010000632.1:0-2019 GCA_049669945.1 Polyangiales bacterium
CCAGTCACGGTGCCAAGCGACGCGGACGTCGAGCTGTTGACCGCCGAGTAGAGGCGGTTCCCTGCCGACTTACGATGCCGCCGCGAAGGTCCAGCTGCCGGTGGCCGCGTGATTGCGGTTGAGCTCAACCGGCTTGCGCATGAGCCCCATCGCGGCGACCGTTGCGTGAAGCCCGGTCCAGGACGCGAGGCTGCTGTAGGCCTTAATCGAGGAGCGCGCCGGCGTTCGGCTGGCATGGTCCTTGGCGATCTCGAACACCTCTAGGTAGCGCTGGACGCAGGCTTCGGGGTCGGAGCGGTCCTTGGCGTTGCTGACGGCCTTGGCCGACATCTGGCGGCGGAGGGCTCCTTTCGTGAGCAAGAGCTCGACGTCGTGGCCGAACTCCTCGTCCGCGTCTGCGGCACGTGGATTGACCAGGAACCCGTCCTCGCCGTCGGTCACCTGACCGGCAACGCCCATGCCGTCGTCCATCGCGACGACCGGAAGGCCGCACCAAAGCGCCTCGCTGATGACCTGGCCATAGGTCTCCGAGAGCGAAGCGTAAACGAAGAGGTCCGCGTGACGGTACCAGGCGGGCATCTGCTGAAGGCTCTGCTCCCCCATGAAGTACGTGCGGTGGTCGATCCCGAGATCCTTGGCGAGTTGCTTGAGCGCATCGCTCTCCGGACCGTCGCCGACCAGCGTGAGCGTGGCGCCTTCCACCTTCGGGTAGACGTACTGCGCGAAGATGCGGAGCACACGGTCGACTTCCTTTTCGCGCGCGTGCCGACACACGACGACGAGACGGCCACCCGGTGCCGCCTCTGCCGGGAACGGGTCGTCCTGACCGGTCGCGTTGAAGATGCGTGTCTCGATGGCGCGAGGAATGACATGAATCGGCACTTCGACGCCGCGGTCACGCCAGTACTGCTTGAGACCGGGGCTCAGGCACACGAGCGCGTCGCCCGTGTTGTAGACGTCAGTCGATTGCGACTCGACCATCGGAATGACCCGATCCTCAAAGAGGCGGTTGACCGGACCGACCGCGTTGAGCGCGTCCGGCAGGATCACGTTGTACACACTGGGCATGTGGACGGTGTTCACACAGACGAGCGGGATGCCGTGCTGCTGGCGGAGGAAGCTGCCAGCGTAGAGCAAGCCGCTCGGGCTCTGCACGAGCATCATGTCGAAGTTGGCGTCCTTGAGGCTCTCGAGCGACGCACGTGAGGGCATCGCGAGATAGAAGCCCGGATGGTTGCGGAGCGGGATGCTCGGCAAGGAGATGTGGCTCGGCGGAAGCTCGCTCGGCTTCGCGTGCGGGTCATCGGGGCCGACAACCGTGACGTCGACACCGCGCGCGCTCATCTCTCGGTACAGGAACTGCGACGCGTAGGACGACCCATTCGCGTACGGAATCCGTACGTAGTCGTTCAAAATCGCCAACCGCTCTAGCCATCGTCGCTCATGCGAATACATCGATGCCCTCCGTGTGTGTCAAGAGTGAGACTGTCAACCGTGACTTAGATTCACGCATCGTGAAGAAAGCTGTGGTGTTTAGACCACAGGCAACTACATCGACCCCCTCCTGCGGCACTGGATGTCGCAGTTGGAGGCGCTTTTCCCAAGTTTTCGGAGACATGGTCCCGCTCCACCCCCTGTAACTGCGAGAATCAGGCCAACTCCCCGGAATTCCCTCGGCGGAGAAAAATTCTAGATCGGGCCACCCGCCGGCACTGAGGCTGGCACTGACGCTGACGCTGACGCTGACGCTGAGTGTGGCGAGTTCGGGGGGTTTGCGGGGCGCAAACCAGCTCTTTGACAGCCTCTAACCCCCAGGCTACAAGGCCCGTCCCGAAGGGCTCTGCCCTGAGGTGGATGCGGCGGTAGTTAAGTTGGTTATAACGCCGGCCTGTCACGCCGGAGGCCGCGGGTTCGAGTCCCGTCCGCCGCGCCGAAAAACCCGGGAGAAACTGCTCTCCCGGGTTTTCCACTTTAAACGGCGCTGGTACCCCTGCAGGTACTTTTTGCACCCTGGAAAAC